>DAOUDQ010000050.1:0-4026 GCA_034431045.1 Dehalococcoidia bacterium
ATGATCGTCGATGAGGAACTTACCCTGGATCTGGATAACTGTGAGGCTATCCTCCGTGGCCAGCCGCTGAAGTTGACGCCCACCGAGTGCCGCATTCTTTTTCAGCTTGCGGCCAACGCAGGGCGCGTCGTCACTCAGAAGACACTCTTGGCCAAGGTGTGGGGATGGGAAAGCGATGATGACATCCTTATGCTTAAGGTGCATATCGCTCGCTTGCGGCAGAAGTTGGGCGACGACGCTCACAACCCCCGCTACATTTTCACCGAACGAGGGCTGGGCTACCGTTTCGTCAGGCCAGCCACGGTCCCCTTCCCTCCCTATCGTTCCGCATAGGGACCTAGGGCTCCGGTTGAGAGAATGTAACCATTCTGTTACCTTGTGTAACCCGCTCTGTTACCTATTGCGTGTACGATTTGGCGGGGGAACCTGTGTGATGGCTCAGGCTCCAGCTTCTGGTTGGCTGGAGCGGAAATGGACGGCGATAAATGGTAAGACAAGCGCTTAACCCGTACAAAGAGGCGGTAGATATTGTCAGGGAGATGGGGGGCGAGGCGCTCAGGCTGTGCTATCAGTGTGGCCTCTGTACTGGTGCCTGCCCCTGGAATCTCCTAAGGAGCTTTCTAGTCCGCAAGTTAATCCACGAGGTGCAGCTAGGGCTTGCCGACTTTGAGAGCGAGGACATGTGGACGTGTGTCACCTGTGGCAACTGTGTCCAGCAATGTCCCCGCGGCGTCGAGATCATCGACGTGATGAGGGCCCTGCGCCGCACCATTGTTGCCCTGGGCGTCGGGCCAGTTCCCGATTCCCTGCGTGTCACCATGAAAAACCTCGCTGGCACGGGCAATCCTTGGGGTGAACCCGTCGAGAAGCGGGCTGACTGGGCTCAGGCGCTAGATGTCAAGTCGTTCAGCAACGGCACTCAGCTACTTTACTTCCCCTGCTGTACCACCGCCTACGACGCGAGCATCGGTCGTATAGGCAGGGCTACGGCGGCCATTTTTCAGAAGGCAGGGATAGATTTCGGTATCCTGGGCTCCAAGGAGGCCTGCTGCGGCGAGAGCGCGCGCAAGGCGGGCGATGAGGAGCTGTTCCAACGTCTGGTCCAGGAGAACACGACCGCCTTCGCCGAAAACGGCGTCAACAACGTCGTCGTTTCCTCGCCCCACTGCTACTATACCTTCAGGAACGAATACCCCCTGGCGCAGAATGGCTTTCAGGTCATGCACTCCACCCAGTTCCTGGCCGGACTCATCCGGGAGGGCAAGCTAAGATTCAGCAAAGAGGTAAAGAAGAGGGTCGCCTATCACGACCCCTGCTACCTGGGGCGTCACAGCGGCGTCTTTGACGAGCCACGGGAGATCCTGAGCAGCATTCCCGGGGTGGAGTTGGTGGAGCTGGCCAATCATCATGAGGACAGTATCTGCTGTGGCGGCGGCGGCGGCCAGGTATGGATGGAGACCAAGCCCGGCGAGAGGCTGGCCGAGGTGCGCGCGGAGCAGGCTCTGGACGTGGGGGCTGAGGTGCTGGCTCTAGCCTGCCCTTACTGCATGCTCATGTTTGAAGGCTGCCTGACGCCGGATGTGCTGGAGCGGCTGGAGCTAAGGGATATCAGCGAGTTGGTCATGGAGGCCATGTAGCCATGGAAGAGCCAAGGATCGGCGTATTTATCTGCCACTGCGGGACCAATATCGCGGGCACTGTTGATATTGACGAGGTGAGGGAGTTCGCCAGCGGGCTCCCCGGAGTGGTGTCAGCGCGGGACTACAAGTTCACCTGCTCCGAGCCGGGGCAGCTGCAGATCAAGGAGGATGTGGAGAACCACGGTCTCAACCGGGTGGTGGTCGCTGCCTGTTCGCCCCGCATGCACGAGATCACCTTTCGGAAAGCCGCCGCTGAGGCGGGGCTGAACCCCTATCTCCTTCAGATCGCCAACATCCGTGAGCAGTGCTCCTGGGTGCACAAGGACGGCAACACTGAGAAGGCCAAAGCCCTGATCCATGCCGCCGTCCAGAGGGCCAACCTGCTGGAGGCTCTGGAGAGAAAAGAGGTGCCGGTAAATCCCAGCGTGCTGGTGATCGGCGGCGGCATTGCCGGCATCCAGGCGGCCCTGAACATTGCCGACTCCAATCACAAGGTGTACCTGGTGGAGCGAGAGCCCTCCATCGGGGGCCGCATGATCCAGCTAGACAAGACCTTCCCCACTCTGGACTGCTCATCCTGCATTCTCACGCCCAAGATGGCCGCCGTTGGCTCCCATCCCAACATCGACCTTATGACCTACAGCGAGGTGGAGGAGGTCTCGGGCTACATCGGCAACTTCAAGGCCAAGATCAGGAAGAAGCCTCGCTACGTGGACTCAGAGCTCTGCAACGGCTGCGCCGTTTGCATCGAGAAGTGCCCCTGGAAGGCGGACAGCGAGTTCGATATGGAGCTGGGCAAGCGCAAGGCGATCTACACGCCCTTCCCCCAGGCGGTGCCCAACGTGCCGGTCATCGACCCGCAGACCTGCGTCTACTTCGAGAAGGGAACCTGCAAGGCCTGCGAGAAGTTCTGTCCCACGGGAGCTATCGCTTGGGATCAGAAGGAGGAGACCGTCGAGCTAGAGGTGGGGGCGATAATCGTGGCCACCGGCTACGACCTTTTCGACCCCTCTCCTCTAACTCAATACGGCTACGGCCGCCTGGACAACGTCCTAACCAGCCTCGAGTTCGAGAGGATGTGCAGCGCCACCGGTCCTACCGGCGGTGAGCTGGTGTTGAAGGATGGCCGCGCTCCCCAGAGCGCGGCCATCATCCACTGCGTGGGCAGCCGTGACAAGAACTACCATGAGTACTGCTCGCGCGTCTGCTGCATGTACGCCCTCAAGTACTCCCACCTGATAAAGGAAAAGACCGAGGCAGACGTATACCAGCTCTACATCGACATGCGCTGCTACGGAAAGGGCTTCGAGGAGTTCTACAATCGCCTGTCCGACGAGGGCGTCAACTTCGTGCGGGGCAAGGTTGCCCAGGTCACCGACCAGGCGGTGAGCGATGAGGAGAAGGGGAAGCTGGTGGTGGTCACTGAGGACACCCTGCTGGGCAGGATGGTGCGCATCCCGGTGGACATGGTCGTTCTCTGTCCGGCCATGATACCGCGGGCCGATGCCGACGAGGTGGCCAGGCGTCTCATCCTCAGTCGGGGGGCCGATGGGTTCTTCTTGGAGAAACACCCCAAGCTGGAGCCGGTGGCCACCGTCAGTGATGGCGTGTTCGTGGTCGGCTGCGCTCAGGGGCCCAAGGACATCCCCGACACTGTGGCCCAGGCCTCGGCGGGGGCGGCAGAGGCCCTGTCGCTGATCGACAGGGAGAAGGTGGAGATCGAGGCCGCCACCGCCGTAGTGGATGAGGAGCTGTGCTCTGGCTGCAAGGTCTGTCTGGCCCTCTGTCCCTACAATGCCATTACCTTCGATGAGGAGAAGAAGGTGGCCGAGATCAGCGACATTCTCTGCAAGGGATGCGGGGTCTGCGTTGCCGCCTGCCCTGCTGCGGCCATTACCGGCCGCCACTTCACCGACAGGCAGATCTTCGCCGAGATCGAGGGTCTGCTGGCGGATGTCAAGTCGCCCTTGATGACAGTGTAAGGAGGCGTAGTTAGCCATGGTATCGGGCAACCACGAGCCGACGATCATAGGGTTCCTGTGTAACTGGTGTGCCTATCAGGGAGCAGACCTGGCCGGCACCTCCCGCATGGAGTATCCGGCCAGCGTGTGCCCGGTGCGGGTGATGTGCACCGGCCGCATCGACCCCACCTTCATCATGAAGGCCTTCGCCGAAGGAGCCGATGGCGTGCTGGTCGGTGGCTGCCACCCCGGCGACTGCCACTATCTGGAGGGCAACTATAAGACCATTCGCCGCATAACCATGGTGCGCAGGATGCTCGAGCAGTTCGGAATCGAGCCGGAGCGCTTTCGCCTGGAGTGGGTTCCCGCCGGCGAGGGGACGAAGTGGGCCAAGATATGCGAGGAGATGACCGAGCAGGTGAAAG
>DAOUDQ010000051.1:0-1965 GCA_034431045.1 Dehalococcoidia bacterium
AGCAGCATATCAGCAGAGAAGTCGAAGTTCCCGTTGACGGCTCATTGACAATAGCTTTGTACTCTAACCCGACAGAGGGCCGCCAGTGGTCAGAGCCGCCACAGATTAGCGACCAAACCGTGTTGCGAGAGGTAGACCACAGATATGAGCCTGCCAGAGCCTTAGGCTGTATGCCCCCTCCTCCCGGTACTGGCGGTAAAGAAGTCTGGACTTTCAAGGCTCTCGAGAAAGGCATGAGCACCATATCTATGGAGTATACCCACGCTTGGGAGGGCGGAGAGAAGGAACCAATGCTCACATTTGTCTTGACAGTGGTTGTGAAATAGAGCACCACAGAGGCAGTGGACCGGAAGGAGGGCTTGAGAGGAAATGGAACCTTTTTCACCCTGAGTTCGTCTAGAACATGGCAAAGCCAGTTTCGGGGTACACCAAGAAAACGAGAACAACGAGGAGGTGGGAAATGGAAAGCAAACTGTATACTTTGGGATTAGTGCTCATTCTCGGTGCGTTGATCTTCAGTGGCTGCGGGCCGGGCCCGGTTGAGCCTGTCGAACCGCCGACGACCGGGCCGCGGCCAGTCAGTCATTCGGTCGAGTTGCGGGAGGGCGAGACCTACACAATCGCTCTCGAAACGGATCCCTCCAGTGGCAACGAGTGGGAGGTGGAGTTCAGCGAACCGTTTCTTGAGCTGGTAGACCGCACCACCGACGACGCCGCAGGTGAGGAGGTCTTCACCTTCCGCGCGCGCGCCATAGGCGTCACCGAGGTCTACTTCAGCTACAGCAGGCACCACGAGGTGATCTGCCACTTCACCATCGGAGCCGATCCAGCACTCGCCGATGCGATGAGCGAGGCGGAGGCCAGAGAGATCGCGGCCAGCAGCGAGTGCGGCGAGGCAGGGGCGCTCTTGGAGAACGCATTCTACAACGATTGGACTGCCACTTGGTGGATCGATCTGGATGTGGAGAAGGAGGGATGCATGCCTGCGTGCGTCGTCAACGTGAGAACAAGACAGGCGGAGATAAACTGGCGTTGCACGGGAGTCCTTCCTCCGGAGGACACCGTGGAGCCCCCAGCGCCCGCGCCGCCGCCGACGGAGACGGCCGCTCCCACTATTGGACAGCCCGTTGTGTGCTGGTACGGCCATGTCGTCAGCTTGCCTGAGGGCGCCCAGTTCGACGATTACTTGGTCTTAGAGCCTGAGGGAGCTGGCGAGATTGGCCTGGAAGGTGCCAACGCCGAGATCGAGGCCGAAATCGAAAGCCTTCGCGACAAGGAAGAACCTGAAAAGTGTGCCCACTTCTGGGGCACGCTCACCTGCCCTGCGCTTGACTACGGAGGTTGCCAGCTCGTCGTGACCCGCCTGCGCTCCGGGCCAGCAATCTTTGACCCGGACCCGGTCGAAGGCTGGGAGGGGCAGGTCTTCTCTGTTCCCGGCCTGGCCCAGTTCGATGACTACTTTGTTCTAGACGGTCCCTTCCCCATTCAATACGGGATTGAAGGGGCCGACGAAGCGCTGACAGCCCAGCTGGAGGACTTTCGGGACACATCTGCAACCATTCGGATATGGGGGGAGATTCAGTGCGGCATTCCCGACACGATGGGTTGCTCCATCAAGGTGGAAAGCTGTGAACTCGTATCTGAAGAGTCACCCCCGTTGGGCGTTCACTTCGAGTCCCCGGTGGTCGGCTGGTATGGGCGCGTCGTCGGCCTCCCAGCCGATGCACGGTATGACGACTACCTCCACCTGCTCCCCGAGGGCGCCGGCGACGTGGGCCTAACAGGCGCCGATGGTGCCATCGAGGCCGAAATTGAGGGGCTGCGCGACAGCGATACTCCCGCCCACTTTTGGGGCGCGATCACTTGTGGGGAGCCCGACTACGACGGCTGCCAGGTCACCGTCACCCGCATCGTCCCGGAGGGCGCGGGCCCTTACCCCGATCCCGACCCCGTGGAGGGATGGGA
>DAOUDQ010000052.1:0-1881 GCA_034431045.1 Dehalococcoidia bacterium
GAACGTTCAATGTACTGGACGCATGCCGGGGCGCTGAGATTCAGCAGTTCATACTGTTCAGCGGTGATGCAACCCAGGGAATCTGGTTCTATCCTCATCCCCGCCCGATTGCCGAGAACCACCCCAAGACCGCTTACCCCGGGTACTACGCCTTCAGCAAGGTTGTCGAAGAGACGATGGCCGAGCAGTATGCCATCCAGTACGACGTGCCCATCTCCATTCTGCGCTCCTCGTGGGTGTTCGAAGGGGACGACTTACTGATGCACTTCTCTCTACTTGAGAATGTAGACCCCGAGGAGAAGGGCCACGGCTTTGGGGAACTGACCGATGATATTCTCGCGCTCGTTGAGGCCGGCGAAGAGCGCATCCCCATTCTCACGGATGCCGAGGGCAGGCCGCATTATCGCCATATCGTTCACATTGATGATGTGATGCAGGCGTTTGGGAGGATTCTCGGCAACCGCTCGGCCCTCGGCCAGGACTTCAATACCGCTGCCCCCGCGCCCTTCGACTATCGCGTCGCCGCCGAGTACATCTCCAAGCAGCTTGGGATCCCAACTATGGAGCTTCTCTGTCCTGACTACTACTCTTTCGAGATCGACATTTCCAAAGCCCGCTCAGTGCTGGGCTATGCTCCGCAGAACGACGTTTTCGCGATGATCGACCGTGCCATAGCCTCCCGCTCGGAGCAGGGCAGTCAGTGAGAACGACTCGTAAGCGTAAAGTTGCGCTGCATCAAATCGACGAGGGAGAGTCTGCTATGCGCCAGTTTCATCACGTGGGTCTACCCACCGACGAGAAGCAGCCTGGTGAGATCTATGTCGAGGATACGAAGGTCTGGGTAACAGATCCCGGCGATCATCGCTACAAGGTGGAGTATCTGCGCTATGAGCCGGACTCGTCTGTCACCGGGCCGCTGCGTGAGCTGCCGCACGTGGCCTTTGCGACCGACGACCTGGAGCGGGAGATACAGGGCAAGAACGTCATCCTGGGCCCATTTCGACCTATGGAGGATCTGACCGTGGTATTCGTGTACGAGGACGGAGCCGTCTTCGAGTTTATGCAGTGGGATGAGGAACAGAGACCGTTCGAAGCCCGAAAGGAGTGACCCGTCATGTCACTAGATCGCAAGGTCGTCATCGTAACCGGCGGCACTTCGGGAATCGGCGAGGCGTGCAGTCGGCACTTTGCCCAACTGGGGGCGAAGGTAGTAGTGGCCTCCAACCAACCCGAGCGCGGTGCGTCTCTCCAGCAGGAACTGCAAGCACAGGGCCAGGAAGCCTCGTTCATTGAGACCGATGTATCTGTGGAACAGGACATCAAGAGCCTGGTGGATGAGACCCTGAACAGGTATGGACGGATTGACTGCCTGCACAGCAACGCCGGCATGTGGTGCCAAGGCACTGTCAAGGACTTCTGCGAAGATGATTGGCAGGCCAGCATGGGTGTCAACGTCAAGGGCAACTTCCTGCTGCTCATGCACATCGTGCCTGTCATGGAGCAGCAGGGCCACGGCGTGGTGCTGATCACTACGTCGGTGGCCGCCTTCGTCGGCTTCCCCGCCCATGCGCTCTATTGTGCCTCCAAGGCCGCCCTGGAAGCTCTGATCCGTTGTCTGGCCACGGACCACGCCGGGGTCATCCGCGTGGTAGGGGTGTGCCCGGGGACAGTTGACACCCCGATGCTCAGGGCGAGTTGCGCCGGTTGGGATACGCCCGTCGAGGAGCTCTTTGCCGAGGTGGCCCAGAAGATTCCTGTGCGCCGTCTGGGCCACCCTGAGGATGTGGCCAAGGCGGCTGCTTTCTTGCTCAGTGACGACGCCAGTTACATAAACGGCAGCTCAGTGATGCTGGAAGGAGGCACCCTCGCCCTGCCCCCATG
>DAOUDQ010000053.1:0-1617 GCA_034431045.1 Dehalococcoidia bacterium
CCGCCCTTCGGCGGCCCTCGCCTTGCATGCGTTGTGACCTTTATAATGCGGGATGCAGCGGGAGACGGGAATCGAACCGACGACTCCCGGATTGTCAATCAGGACGTGCTGGCCGGAAGATCCTCGTGGTCGATGCAATGCTGCGCACTCGGGAGCAAGAGGTCGGCCGAGCTGTCCATCGGGAGAGGCGGAAAAGTCCGAAACTGCCGACGACATACGGCGGACGCGGGTGAGCGAGGACATGCGGCAGCGCATCGGGGTGGCCAGCCGCTGGGCCGTTGTGGTGTCGCAGCTAGAATGACCTCTTTTGCGTCGCAGGTAGAATGTCCTCCAGGACTTGCTCTACGGTCAAGGGGGCGTCTCTGAGTCTCGCCTTGTCCAGGTGGGGCAGCTCAGCCACGAGGCGGCCACCGTGCCAGACCCTGATCCGCTCGCCCGGGTGGATGTGGAGCTGCACCTTGAAGGCGACCAGGCAGGGCTCGCTGGGCAGGGTGTAGGTAACGCCATCCAGGGTAATGGTGTGGTCCTTGGCCACCTTGCGCTCCTGCTTCAGGCAGAAGATGTCGTCGGCGTTGCCTTCCAGGGGGCGGGTGACGCTGGGCTGCAGCCGTTGCGCCGGTGTGCAGCCTGTGCCCCGATGGACATGCTGGCTGTTGTACGCTGCGACCCAGCGGTCCACTAGCGACTGAAGCTCTTCCAGGCTGGTCGCCTGGTTGTGAGTCAGCACCCGTTCTTGGAGGAAGCGGAAGAAACGCTCGATCTTGCCCTTGGCCTGGGCGTTGCCCGGCAGGTGGGAAAGGAGCTGGACATCCAGCTCCCGCAGGGCACGCCCTATCTCCGTCTCTACCAACCCCTCCAGCGTCTCCTGACGATAGGTGTAGAAGCGGCTATGCTGGTAGCGGGTAAGGCGGAACTTGGAGTCATTGTCCGTGTAAAGCACCCCTGGCCGGCCGTAGAGCGCCATGGCCTGACGGAGAGTAAGGAGGGAGTGGTAGCTGGAATCACTGGCGAAGACGCCGGCAGCCACCACCGCCCGGGAGTAGTCGTCCAGGATGGCCACCACACAGACGCGCCGATAGCCCTCCAGCCAGGCGCCCACGCTGGTGTCCATCTGCCAAAGCTCCCCGAAGGCGCGCATCTCGAAGCGTCGTGCCGGCCGGCGCTGGCGGGACAGCGGCTGTCCCTCTCCCTGACGGAGCAGACGGTGGACAGTGGCGCGATGGACAGCTATGCCTTCGGTGACCGCCAGCGCCTCGGCGATAGCTGGCGCGGACCAGTGAGGATACTCCCGGTGCAGCCGCCAGATCTCCTCCCGCACCCTCTTAGGTAAGGCATTCGGGGCTGGGTGCCACCGCTGGTAGGCCAGGCTCTCCAGCTTGCCGCCGCTCTCCCGGTAGCGGCGCAGCCCCCGCCGCACCTGTCGCACCGAGAGCCCCATCTCCCGCGCCGCCTCTGCTTGGCTGAGTCTCCCCCGCTCCACGAGAACCACCAAAGGGTACCGAACCATGACCCGCAGCCATCCTTTCTCCATGGACACCTCCTTGCCAGGAGGATACCCGCTGCAGAGAGGACATTCTTGCTGCGACCTAACTAGGACACTCTACCTGCGACCCTACA
>DAOUDQ010000054.1:0-5280 GCA_034431045.1 Dehalococcoidia bacterium
GAAGGGACCGGCGGCTGATCCAATAGACAGACAGACGGTGAGGGCCCAACCCGCCGTTCTCACCTAAGGGGAGGTAATTGAAAGCGGCCCGGGCCCTCACCAACATCATATACCACTGTAGAAAGGAGGTGAAAAGATATGGTCAAGAAACTAATTCTGGGCTTGACGGCTCTAGCGCTCGTCGGGGCGGGGGTGGCTGTGTTCGCGGCCAACACCGCCCAGTGGGTCAACGTCCATGCCCGCGTGGAGAAGGAGATCGAGGTCGCCTGTGTCATCGAAGAGAACGGCACCTTCGTGGTCGACCCGGACGGCTGCGACTTCGGCGTGACCTTCCCCCAGAACATCCATGAGAAGGTCATTGAGGTCACCCTGAGCAACAGCTTCTACAACCAGGACGTCAAGTCCGACGTCCTGTACTGGGTGCTCTGGGAGTGCAAGCAGTACTCCGACGGCCGCGACGTCGATGGCGACACAATTCCCGACTGTCGGGTCGACGCGCCTACGCCCCACAGCCTATGCTACGACCCGGTCGAGGGCAAGTGGGTACACTGCGACGAGGAGCTGGACGGCGCGATCCGTGACTACATCCTGGTGACCGGCAGCCCCATGGGGTGCCTGACCGCCTACAACGGCCCCACCTTCACCGAGAAGTACATTGAAGGGATCGGGAACGGCGTGGTTGACGACGTAGTAACGCCCAAGTGCTTCTACCACCTGACCTTCACACCGCCGGCATGCGAGGGTCACTTCAACCCGCAGACTGACCCGGCACCGGCTCCTGAGACGGTCGAGTGCCACGACATCACCACCGACCCGGACCCGCAGAACTGGGATCGGTTCGCCGAGCTCGGGGACGACTTCAAGATCCAGGTGTACGGCTTCAGCTTCGACTAGACTCGTCTGAGGTTAGTGAATGCCCGGCGGTTCCTCCCGCCGCCGGGCGCCCCAAGACCCTGTCAGGCCATCGAGCCGGAGGGGCGCCGGACCTGACAGCACAGCTGAGACCGGGGGAGGGGAAGGATGGACGAAGTGGCCAAAGAGAAAGAGACTTTGGAGGGTAGCGCCAGCGGCCCGGCCGGTTGGCGGTACAGACTGCGCAACGGGTGGACCTCCCTAGCCCGACGCTGGCCCCGCCGACTGAGGCCTCGCCTGCCGAGGCTAAGGCGGTGGCAATGGGCTATCATGGCTGTGCTGCTGCTGCTCCTCGTCCTGTGGCTGTCCATGACCGCCCAATCGACCTCCATCTATTCAGCGAGTGTGTTGGTGACGGAGACTAGTCACGGGATCGCCCCGCCTGGTAACCCCTTCGACTTCGGCGATCTTCCCCCCACCGCCTCAATAGAGCACAAGCTCACCCTGGAGAACGACGGCAGAATGGACACCTACGTCACGATCATTGTGTTCGGGGAGATAAGGGACTTCCTTGACATCGAGGACGCATTCTTTAATTTGGAATCCGGCGAGGAACGAGAGATCCTCGTGAAGCTGACCGTGCCTGCCACGGCCGAGCCGGGCAAGCGATACGACGGCAGGGTAGTCCTGACACGTCTTCCCTGGGGGCCTCCCTGGTGACATGACTGACATGAGTGACATGAGCCGACTGCTTTTCGCTGCCTGGGTTGTTGCGAGCCTCGTCCTGTTCCTTCCTCTGGGCATGCTCCTGCGACTGGCATGCCGGCTGGTAGGACGCGGCCGCGGCGTTCGCCAGAGTTCCGCCCCAGCGAGTGTCGCCATCCCTCCAGGGGAGACGGGGGCATCCGCCCATGCGGGCGATGAGGAAGCAGGGGAGCTAGGCCTGCCGGTGGGCGCAACTCCGCAGAGGCCCGCAACTCGCCCAACCCGCAACCTCACCCGTCGGCTCAGCCCTGTAGTCAGTTTCCTACTCTACGTGGCCTTCATCGCCGGAGCCATCTATTTCGTTCCGCAGATCCTCTCGGGGGTGTTGGACACGCCCCATCCGATGGCGGCCGTATCCTCCCAGTCGATGTGGCCGACCCTCAAGAAGGGTGACCTGATTTTCGTCAAGGGCGTCGACAAGCTCGAAGACCTTGAGGTGGGTGATATAATCGCCTTCGAGCACCCGAAGGGCATCACCGTCCACCGGGTTGTGGAGGTCAGGGGCGATCTCATCACAACAAAGGGCGACGGTAACCAGGCAGAGGACGCGCCCATCCATTTCGACCAGGTGGTCGGCCGCGTGGTCACCATCGGGGGCCGTCTGGCGAGAGTGCCATATGTAGGGAGCATCGCTGGGCTGATCGGCCCCCTGGCTGCACTCACCGAGCAGGGTCCAGACGAGCAGGGGAGCTCAACGGCGGAACCCGGTGAAGCTTTGGCCCCCTCAGAAGCTGGAGCATCTCCGGGAGGGCAGATTCTGCCTGGCCCCGAGCCGGTCCCGTCACATAATGGGCCAGTCAGCACCTCCCCGGGCACCATCGAGCTGGTGAGCGTGGACAGTGCTGGCAACCAGGCCAACGGCTTCAGCACCTGGCTCGCCATCAGCGCCGACGGCCGCTTCGTCGCCTTTGTTTCGGCTGCCACCAACCTCGTGCCCGGCGACACCAACAGCGAAAGCGACGTCTTCGTCCACGACCGCGACACCGGTGCCGCGCGGCGCGTGAGCGTGGACAGCGCCGGCAGCCAGGCCGACGGCAGCAGCGCCGCGCCCGCCATCAGCGCCGATGGCCGCTTCGTGGCCTTTGTTTCGGCCGCCAGCAACCTGGTTCCTGGCGACACGAACGGGGAAAGTGACGTCTTCGTCCACGACCGTCAGACCGGTGCCACGGAGCGCGTGAGCGTGAACAGCGCCGGCAACCAGGCCGACGGCAGCAGTGACGCGCCCGCCATAAGCGCCGATGGGCGCTTCGTAGCCTTTGAGTCGAAGGCGGGGAATCTTCTGCCCGGCGACACTAACGGCGAAAGCGATGTCTTCGTCCACGACCGCCAGACCGGCATCACCCAGCGCGTGAGCGTGGACAGCGCCGGCAACCAGGCCGACAGCAGCAGCGCCGCGCCCGCCATCAGCGCCGACGGCCGCTTCGTCGCGTTTGAGTCGAAGGCGAGGAATCTCGTACCCCGCGACTTCAACCGCCGCCAGGACGTCTTCGTCCACGACCGCCAAACCGGCGCCACGGAGCGCGTGAGCGTGGACAGCGCCGGCAAACAGGCTTCCGGTCCGACCGACGCGCCCGCCATCAGCGCCGATGGGCGCTTCGTAGCCTTTCAAGCGGGCCACGCCAATCTGGTGCCTGGTGACACCAACCGTCGCCAGGACGTCTTCGTGCACGACCGCCAGACCGGCATCACTGAACAGGTGAGCCTGGACGGCGCCGGCTACCAGGGGAACGACCACAGCGGGCTACCTTCCGTCAGCGGCGACGGGCGCTTTGTCGCCTTCTGGTCGTTGTCGAGCAACCTTGTGCCCAACGACACCAACCTATCCCAGGACATCTTCGTCCACGACCGGGGTGCGGCGGACACCAGATAAGGCCCCTCGCCTAGCACAGAGAGCGCAGTTCGGACCTGATCCTAACACGCCCCTCACGTCACTGCTCAGAAGACCTCAAGACGCCAAGGCCCGACGTTGTGATCCGTGTACCAAAAGACCGGCGTGTGGATCGTCGCTGACCCTTGGAATGTGCATGAGCAGTCCCCAATGCACACCTGAAGGCTTGCTCTTGCTCCCCTGGGCGGCAAGGACCCTTCCCTCGCGGAGGTTCAGGCGGAGGCCCGGATCGAAGAGAGCCGATAGTTCGTTCGTCGGGTAAGAAGAGACACCCGTCGCAAGCTCATCGCTGAGAAGGAGGTGCAAATTGTGCTAGGGTCCTTTCGGGCCGCGCTACGGGTGAGTGGGCTGTGCCCTCGGGAGGGTATCCGCCGCGGCCCTGGAGGGCCGGGGGGGATTCGACCCCACGACTCCCGGATGAAAAGTCCGGGACTCTTGGCCGCGCTAGCAACTCAAGGCACCACGCGCCGCCACCGGCTAGGCGACATGATGTAGCAGTAAGCGGAAACGGGTCCAGACAGCCTGCCTGCAAAGCAGGAGCTCTATCGGCTGGCGATCCGTGCTGGCAGGTGCTCCGGATTGTCAATCAGCGCATCAGAGATCGGGCCGCGGGTCTCCTGCAGCCCGGCCTCGGCCTACATTCCTAGCTGGGGCACGCTCCTGCCGCACTACTCGCTCCTCTAGTTCGGGCGGTACTCTAGCGCCCCTTGGGCAGCGAGAGGCGGGCCGAAGTATCCATTTCAAACTACCAAGCTTTTTGGTTAGAGATATGTTGAATGCTGACGACCTTCAATGTTAGCAGCAATGGAGATATTGATCGGCCAGCTTCCTGATCTCATCTTCCTTACCGTCTAGTTTCTTACTCAAGCCCTTATCATTGTAACTCTTAAGCTCTTTCGCTATCTCATCAATTACTGTCGGAGAAAAGACGCTGTCCCTCTGGTATATTTCACGATCTCTCAAAAGACTTTCAGCTGATTACCAGCATGAGGCGGGCAACTGGGGCAGGCTCTCCTTAATCTTCTCATGCCCAGGGGAAAAGATGTCTACATCCACGTAGAGTTTATCGGCCAACTCCAGCGCGCCTTCCATCTCCAACCCATGTCGAGCTGCCACAGCTAGCCCGGCCAGCAAAAGATAAATGTTAGCTGAACCATCAGGACAGCGAAATTCTACTGTCTGGCTATCCATAAACTCTGAGCGTTCTCCCTTCTCCCGTGGGTTGGCATCTCTGACCATATCCTTAACGTTCAGCCATCCCAAGGGAACTCTTACCAGTACAGAGCGGTTTCTGTCGCCCCAGCATACATTTATCGGCGCTTCCTGGTGGGGGACCAATCTCAGGTAAGAAATAGGGACAGTATTGCCAAAGGCAGTCAGGGAAGGGGCCAGAGCGAGATAGCCAGCAATAGCCTTCTTAGCTGTATCGCTTAACCGACCTTTTTCAATCATCATATTCTTGCCATCTTTGACCAGTGTCGTATGAATATGGAGGCCGTTGCCGGCGTGCCCGGCTAGAATCTTGGGTGCCAGGGTCACCGTTACACCATACTTATATCCGATCATCCTCAACATCCATCTGGCGATAACCATCTGATCGGCCGCATCCTCCAGAGGCACAGGGAGGAACTCGATCTCATGCTGCTCCATCTCCTGGTCCTCTCCGGAGATATTGCCTACTTCAGTGTGCCCGTACTTTATCTTTCCTCCCACCTGAGCGATAGCCTGCATGACCTCGCATCTTAGCTCCTCCCATTTGGAAAACGGGGCAGACT
>DAOUDQ010000055.1:0-5158 GCA_034431045.1 Dehalococcoidia bacterium
GCTCAACGTTCGATGTCCAGCTTTCAGCAAGCATGGTTACAGACCAGGTCGGTAAACCTATGTGCATGATGGCTTCATTTGTGGACATCACCAAGCGCAAGCAGATGGAGGAGGCCCTACGAGAGAGTGAGGGACGCTACCGTCTGCTTGCCGAGAACACGTCAGACCTCATCTGGACCATGGATCTGACCTTGAGATATACCTACATGAGTCCCTCCATCACGCGTATGCGAGGCTACACCGTTGAGGAAGTAGTAGGCAAGACGGTGACGGAAACCATGACTCCTGCCTCCCTTGAGGTTGCCAGGAAGACTTTGGCAGAAGAACTGGCCATAGAAAGGATGGAGCAGAAGGACCCATTCCGGTCGCGAACGCTGGAGCTTGAGATGTATTGTAAGGACGGCTCCACCATCTGGACCGAGATGAGAATGACGTTCCTGCGCGACTCAGATGGCCAGCCTGTTGGGATTCTGGGCGTCACACGCGACATCAGCGAGCGCAAGCGGGCGGAGGAGGAGCGAGAGAGACTGCACGCCGAGCTGGAGGTGAGGGCCATCACCGACAGCCTCACCGGCCTCTATGACCACGCCCACTTCTACCAGCGCCTGGCCGAGGAGATAGAACGCTCCAAGCGGTACAATCACGGCTTCGCCGTGGTGATGATGGACATCGACGACTTCAAGCGCTTCAACGAGTCCCGCGGCCACCAGGTGGGTGACGAAATGCTGCGCCTCGTTGGTGACTGCATCCGGGCGGGTCTGCGGCGCTCAGACCTCGCCTTCCGCTACGGTGGCGATGAGTTTGCGGCGATACTACCGCACGCCGACTCATCAAAGGCGCAGTCCATTGTTGACCGCATAAATAGGGGCATCACCAAGAGCCTCAAACAGATAGACGGCGGCGCTGCAGATCGCCTGAGTCTCAGCGCTGGCGTAGCCTGCTTCCCCGACGACGGAACAACTACGGACGACTTGGTGAGAATAGCAGACGCTGCCCTGTACAGCGCCAAGTGGGTAGCACGGGCTCGCGACATCATGGGGCAGAGAGAAGATATCCAGTCATTGGTCTCTGCTTTGGTCAGTCGGCGAGCCGGCGTTGAGGATTCAACAGGCGCAGCCATCTTCCGACCCGAGGCCTTGCATGAGCAGCACGCGAGAATCGTGTCTAGTGTCGCCAGTTCCATCGCCGTGGCCCTGAAAGATGCAGGCGTGTCTCAGGCCCTTGAAGACCCGGACCTGCAAATTCTTGCCCTTGTGGGCGCAGCGGCCGAGATCAAAGATCGGTACATCCGCGGACACCCGGAACGCACGAGCGAAGGGGCTGTGGCCGTTGCTGAGAAGATGGGGCTTTCTCCCGAACGAGTGAGGGACATTCGCATCGCCGGCCTTCTGCACGACATCGGCAAGGTCACCGTCAGCGAAGGCATTCTCAACAAGCCTGGCAACCTGACCAGAAGGGAATTCGCCATCATCAAAGAACACCCCATCGTGGGGGCCACCCTGGTCTCCCAGGTCAGGGGCTTCGGACGATTGGTGCCGATCATTCGCCATCACCATGAGCGTTTTGACGGCAAGGGCTACCCCGACGGCCTGGCTCACGAAGATATCCCCCTGGAGGCGCGCATTTTGGCCGTGGCGGACGTGTTTGACGCCATGACACACGAGCGTTCCTACCGGAAAGCCCTGAGCAGGGCGGAAGCCATAGGCGAGGTAGAGCGCGGTGCTGGTACACAGTTTGATCCCACGGTGGTAAAGGCATTTCTAGCGTTGGTGAAAGGGCGAGGCGATGAGCTGGCAGCCGCCGCACAAGCAGCGAGCGAAAACAGGCAGGCGGCGGCTGCGAGAGTGCTGGGACGGGGCAAACGATAGTTGCCGGCTGGCACCCTGTGGTCCCCTGCAACATCGTCGACTGCGGAGCGTCCTTACAAAGTAGGATGGGCAAATTAGAGGAGTCGCCCACGGCGAGGAGTGGAGCTAGAACGCCACTCTGAACTGGGCATACTGCCCGCTGGCCTCCCCCCATTGCGCCTGGACGCTGTGCACCCGCGCTCCGCGCGGCCCCCCTCTCAGGTGTTCGACGAGCAGCTCTAGGCGATCCCGCTGGCCCTCCGCCACTACCTCCAGCGAGCGCATGTCGGCAAGGTTCCGCACGTAGCCCGTCAGACCCAGGGATATCGCGCGCCTGTATACAAAGTCGCGGAAGTTGACCCCCTGGACACGGCCCCTCACGATGGCATGCAGCGAAACGACGGCTGTGGGGGATTCACGCGTTTCGCTCATGCTCCTACGCTGGCAGCAGCTCGTCTACGACCTCTTCAGCCAGCTCAGGCGGCACATCGTGGCGGATGACCGGCCGCCCGATGCCCTCCAGCAGCACCCAGCGGATGGCGCCGCCTTTGACCTTCTTGTCCAGGGCCATGGCCGCCAGCACCTTTGCCGGGTCCACCCCGCTCGCTCGCAGGGGCAGGCCGAGCCTGGCGATGAGGGCGTCCTGCCGCTGAGCCACCTCGGGCGGAAGCAGACCAAGGCGGCGGCCGATGCGAGCGGCGCCGGCCATGCCCACAGCCACCGCCTCGCCGTGGAGCATGTCGGCGTATTCGGCGGCCGCCTCCAGGCCGTGGCCGATGGTGTGGCCGTAGTTGAGAATGGTGCGTCGGCCCGTCTCCTCCCGTTCGTCCTCGCTGACCACCGCGGCCTTGAGGGCGATGCTGCGGGTGATAACCTCGGTGGTCACCGCGGGCTCCAGGCTCGCGATGGCATCGGCGTTCTCCTCCAGCAGGCGCAGGAGCCCTTCGTCCATGATCAGGGCATGCTTGATGACCTCGGCCCAGCCGGCGGTCAACTCTCGCGGCGGCAGGCTCTGGAGGGTCGACACATCGGCGAGGACCAGGCGGGGCTGGTAGAAGGCGCCGATGAGGTTCTTGGCCTCCTTGTGATTGACTGCCACCTTGCCGCCGACGGCGGCGTCCACCATGGCCAGGAGGCTGGTGGGGACGTGAACCAGGGGCAGGCCACGGACGAAGGTGGCGGCCACGAAGCCAGCCAGGTCGCAGACCATGCCGCCGCCCAGGGCAACGATGGCCTCGCCCCGCTCGGCTCGCTGAGAGACCAGCCAGTCGTAGATAGCGGCGGCTGTCTCCAGGCTCTTGCTGGTCTCACCGGCGGGAACCACGCGGGACGCTACCCGTAATCCCGCCCCTCTCAGGGCCTCCTCGGCGGCTGCGCCCCAGCGGGCATGCACCATGGTGTCGCTGATGAGATAGGCGCGGCCAGCCAGGCCAGCATCGGCCATGCGCCGGCCCAGGTCTGGAAGAGCGCCCCAGGAGACGAATACGGGATAGGTGGCGCTACTGGTTCGCACCACACAGGCGGCCCCTGGCGGCTGACAGTAGGGAGCGTCCGCCTCGCGGGCCGAGGGAGCGGCCGCCAATGCGGCCAGCCTGCCCTCGTCTTCCAGAGCGGTCGCAGAGAGCTGGCGCCAGGCGTGGATGACCTCGGCGGCCGCCTGCTCCATGGTTAGGCCGTCGGTGTGGACGGTGTGGTCGGCCAGGGCGTAGTAGGGCTGGCGAAAGCTCTTGAGCTCGCGAATGCGGCGCAGGGGATGCGGGTCCGTCAGAAGAGGACGCGCAACGGGATCGCTATCCAACTGCGGGCGGAGCCGCTTCAGAATGGTCTCTGGCCGGGCCTCCAGGCAGACGATGAAGCTGCCCTGGGCCATCAGCCGCCGATTCTCAGCGCTCAGGATAGCACCCCCGCCAGCAGCGATGACCATCTTGGGCTGCGAGCAGAGCTGACCCAGGACGCTGTGCTCCAGCGTTCGGAAGTGGTTTTCGCCGTCGTCGCGGAAGATGGCCGGGATGGGCTTGCCGGCCGCCTCGACGATAGCGTCGTCGCTGTCGACGGCCTGCCAGCCGAGGCGCTCGGCCACCAGGCGGGCCACCTCGCTCTTGCCGGTGCCCGAAAAGCCGGTGAGGATGATGCGCTGAGCTCGCTTCATGACCTATAGCTGGAAAACGCGGATGGCATTGAGGCGGAGGAACTTCCCCTGGGCCTCCGGCTTGAGGCCCAGCCCTTCGATCTGGGACAGGCACGGCGTGAACAACAGCATCGGGTAGTTGGTCGCAAACAGCACCTTGTCCTGCCCGCGACTATTCATGAACTCGACCAGTTGCCGCGGATAGTACTTGGGGAGATGGGCCGACGTGTCGATGTAGACGTTGGGATACTTGACCGCCAGGGCGATCATCTCGTCGGTCCAGGGGTAGCCGATGTGCCCGCCCACGATGGTCAGCTCGGGGAAGGCCAGGGCCACTTCATCGATGTAGGGTATCGGCCGTCCCGGCTCCGAGGGGCATAGGGGCCCGGTGTGTCCCACCTGGCAGCAGAAGGGGATGCCCAGCTCGATGCACTTCACGAACAGCGGATAGTACAGCCTATCGTTGGGGGGAAGATTCCAGATCCAGGGGAGCATGTGCAGCGCTCTCAACCCAAGCTCCTTGACGGCGCGCTCCAGCTCCCGCACCGCGGCCATCGGTCTGCGGGGGTCGACGGTGGCCATCCCCAGGAAGCGATCGGGGTACTTCTGGACGAGAGCGGCGATATCATCGTTGGAGATGATGACTCCCTCCGGCCGCATCCAGGCCCGCAGGAATGCCTTTTCCACCCCAGTCGCATCCATCTCGGCCAGGGTAAGCTCGATGGGTACGCCCTCTGGCGGTGGGGTGACTTTGGCCCACCTTTTCAGGGATTCCATCTCGGGCATGTGTAGCAGTTGGGGAAAGCCCGGCTGGGCCCAGACATCAATGACGCCGCTGGTGGGTGCAGCCATCACTCCTTCCTCCTCGGGCCAATAGTCTTGAGATAGCCCTCATAGTTGCGCTTGGTCTCCTCGATATGGTCGCTGCCGAACTTCTCCAGCATGGCCTCCGCCAGCACGATGGCCACCGTCGCCTCGCCGATGACGCCAGCAGCCGGCACCACACAGACGTCGCTGCGCTCGTAGTGCGCCTCGATGACTGCGCCCGTGGCCAGGTCGGCCGAGGGCAGAGGCTTGGCCAGGGTGGAGATCGGCTTGAGGGCCGCCCGCAGGACTATCGGCTCGCCGTTGGTCATGCCGCCCTCTAGGCCGCCCGCCCGGTTGGTGGCCCGCCGCCAGGGAC
>DAOUDQ010000056.1:0-2177 GCA_034431045.1 Dehalococcoidia bacterium
TCGGCGTCAGCAAAGCCCTTGCCCAGCGACTGGAACAGCTCCTGCCAGGCCTGGAAGTGGAAGGGCGCCGTGTCCACCAGAACACCATCCAGGTCCCACAGAATGGCCTTCGTCATGCACTCCCAACACAAGAACTATTCCGCTGCCCTTGCTCGGCGGCGTTGCTCTATGAGATAGGCCACGATGGGCGAGGGCTCGCTGGGCTGCCACTCCCGCTTCCAGCGCTCGAAGTCCGGCCACTCGTAGGGCAGGTGCTCCACCGTGTTCGGCTGGCGGGCCTGGGCCAGCACCCGCAGGGCATCGCCAATGACCTCGGTCTGCTCGTCGCGGTTGCCAGCGTGGCCCAGCGTATGGCCGAAGGGGAACTCCACACCGACGATGCGGGGTACGCCGACGCGCTCGGTCAGGTCAGGCATCATTGTGACCAAGACAGTGCTGATACCAGCGGCCTCGATGACACGTGCCAGCACGGGCACGTTCAGACAGCACTCCGGTCAGACGGGGGTGAGGAGCACAGTATCCACCCCCTCCTCCTTCATGCGAGCGGCCACCTCGGGGCCGTAGCGCTTCTCCCACTCGTCGGTGTTCCGCGGATTCCCCTGGTAGCCCATGAAGGAGTAGGAGGTAGGCGCTAGGGAGCCAATCCTGCCCGCTGCCTCCAGCTCCAGAAAGCGATGCACCGGCAGGGCGATGTTGATGTCCGCCTCCAGATCGGCCGTGTTGATGTGAAGGTGAGCGACGCCGATCTCCTCCTGCTTGACGTCTCGGGGGATGGCGCGATAGGTGGGGTCGCCCCAGAAGGGGTCGTGCCGCTCTCTGTCCAGATCGAAGGGCGGCTGCTTGTCTTTCAGGTAGAGGCCAGCGCTGGTGACCAGAGAGAAGCGGCACTCCTCGATGGGCTTGGCAAGGGGCGTCCAGGGCAGAGGCTCCGCCCTCTGTAGGGGGAGCGCTCTGTAGTAGTTGGCCAGGCCACCGGGCAGCCACTTGTAGCTATCGACGGCCATCTCCCACCTCCCGCCTAGAATGGGCGACCCGCAAATCTATTCACTTGGCCGCCTGGGGAAATGATCCGCTACAGTCATGCCTGTGTCAAACATCCCCAGCCCATATCGCCGGCGCGGGGGCAAGGACAAAGCCGCCTCGCCCCTCAACTGGCGCCGCTTCAGCCAATTTTGGCCCTTGTCAGGACGCCCGCCATGCGCCAAAATAGGATTGCTCTTCGCTAAGAGGCTGCGGCGAGCCGCCGCTGAGAAAGGAGCGTGACGATGGAACTAGGCGGATACGCCGATCGGGTGGCGCGCATCGACCTGACCACCGGCGAGGTCAAGTACGAGGGGATCAACGAACAGGACGCCCGTAAGTACATTGGCGGCCGTGGTCTGGGTGTGAAGTACGTCTTTGACAACGGGCCTCAGGTCGACCCCTTGTCGCCGGACAACATCATCTGCTTCCTGGTCGGCCCCCTGACCGGCACGGATGTTAGCATGAGCGGTCGGATGGCCGTGGTGACCAAGTCGCCGCTGACCGGCACCGTCACCGACTCTCACCACGGCGGCTGGTCGGGCGCTCGCTTGAAGTGGGCTGGCTTCGACGGCCTGATCTTCAAGGGCAAAGCGAAGCAGCCCGTCTATGCCTACGTCGAGGCCGACAAGGTCGAACTGAAAGACGCCGGCGACCTCTGGGGCAAGGGTGCCCACGACACCGTCAAGATCCTCCAGCAGCGCCATGGCGACGACGTGAGCGTGGTGACCATCGGCCAGGCCGGGGAGAACCTGGTCCGCTTCGCTGGCTGGATGAATGAGAACGACCGCGCCTCTGGCCGCGGCGGCACAGGCGCCGTAGGGGGCAGCAAGAACCTGAAGGCGATCGTCATCAAGGCCGCCAAGAAGCTGCCCAAGCCCAAGGATCGGGAAGCCTTCAAGCAGGCCCACAAGGACGTTCTCAAGGCCATCAACGAGGACGCCACTCTAGCGCCCCGTAAGGGCGGATTATCGGTGTACGGCACCAACAGCCTTATGATGGCCGCCAACACCATCGGCGCCTTGCCCACCAAGAACGCCCAGCTCACCAGCTTTGCCAACGCCTTCAACATCAGCGGTCACCACATCCAGCAGACCATCCTGGTCGGCGACCCCACCTGTCACGCCTGCCCTGTGGCCTGCAAGAAGGAGGTGGAG
>DAOUDQ010000057.1:0-2230 GCA_034431045.1 Dehalococcoidia bacterium
TCTTGCTGCCTCAAAGATGGTCTCGTAGCCGCCTGCCTGGGCACCCGCGGCGACGGCAGCGAACATGGCCGATCCCACGGAACCCGCCTGGGCGGTGCGCGCCACCCTAATCTCCCGCCCCGTCACATCGGCGTAGATCTGCATGAGCAACTTGTTCCGCTCCGGCAACCCTCCGCAAGCCACGATCTCCCGCACCGCCACTCCGCTGCGCTCAAAGGCCTCGACGATGACCCGCGTGCCGTAGGCCGTAGCTTCAATGAGTGCCCGGTAGATGTCATCCGGCTTGGTGGCCAGCGGGGCGCCCACCAGGAGGCCCGTCAGGTCCACATCCACCAGAACTGAGCGGTTGCCGTTCCACCAGTCGAGGGCCAGTAATCCATGCTCCCCTGGACGCTGTCGGGCTGCCTTCTCCTCCAGAAGTTGGTGAAGGTTCACGCCTCTGGCCTGGGCCTCTCGCCCATACTCGGCGGGGACACAGTTCTCCACGAACCAAGCAAAGTGATCGCCCACGCAGGACTGTCCGGCCTCGAAACCGAAGTAGCCGGGGATGATGCCATCCTCTACGACGCCGCACATCCCCTCCACCCTCCTCTCCTCCGCGCCCAGCACCATGTGACAGTTGGAGGTGCCCATGATGATCACCATCCGCCCTGGCTCAGTGACCGTGGCGGCAGGTACAGACACGTGCGCATCCACATTGCCCACCGGAACCGCAGTGCCAGGCAGAAGCCCGGTGAGAGCGGCCATCTCTTCCGTGAGGCCCCCGGCCCGCTGGCCCAGGGCGTATATGTCCCGAGACAGCTTCTCATCCACGACGTGCCGCAGCCGTGGATCGAGGGCGGCGAAGAAATCCTCGTCCGGGTAGCCCTCGCGCTTGCTCCAGATGGCCTTGTAGCCCGCAGTGCAGGAGTTCCGCCTCTCTAAGCCCGTCAACTGTAGGACGATCCAATCAGCCCCTTCGATGAACCGATCGGTGACCTGGTACACCCCCGGGGCCTTGTTCAGCGTCTCCCACATCTTGGGCACGAGCCACTCCGAGGAGATCTTCCCTCCGTAGCGGGACAGCCACGACTCGCCGCGGTGCCGCGCGATCTCATTCAGCTGGTTAGCCTCTGGCTGGGCAGCGTGGTGCTTCCATATCTTGACCCAGGCGTAGGGGTTCCCCAGCCACTCCTCCTTCATACACAGTGGAGTGCCCTCTTCGTCAATGGGCATCATGGTGCACGCGGTGAAGTCGGTGCCCACACCAATGACGTCCGCTGGGTCCACTCCGCTCTCCCTCAGCAGGCCAGGGACCGTGCTGCGCAGCACGCCGATGTAATAGGCCGGGTTCTGCAGAGCGAAATCGGGGGGTAGTTGCATATTGGTGCCCGGCAGGGTCTCATCTATCACTCCGTCGGGGTAGAGATAGACTGAGGTAGCGATCTCAGCCCCGTCGCTGACGCGCACCAGCACAGCACGTCCCGATTCCGTTCCGAAATCAATGCCGATAGTGTACTTGGTGTCGCTCACGTGCGTTCCTCCTGGTATAGCTGAGCTATAGACAAATGACTGCTTTGATCACCCCACCTCCAGCGTGCTCCACCAACTGGAATGCCTTCTCCGCCTCCTGCAGCGAGAATTCATGGGTGACGAGCGGCTGAAGCTCGATAAGGCCTCGCTGAACGAGGGCGATGGCCCTAGGGTAGGTATGCTTCATGCGGCGCACCAGCTTGATGGTCAGCCCTTTGCGCCGTGCACTCGACGCACGGAACTCGGTTCGATCCTCCACGGGGATGCCGATCAGGCACACCGTTCCACCGCGCCTGGCCATCTCCACTGCCTGTGCGGCGGTCTTGGCGGCGCCCGCAGCTCCGAAGGCCAGATCTACACCACGGCCGTTCGTCTCCTCCGCAATCCAGGCCACGGGATCGGCCTCTCCCGCGTTCAGCACATCCGTGGCTCCACACCGTCGGGCGAACTCTAGCCGGTAGTCCAAGAGGGCGGTGGCCAAGATGCGCGTCGCGCCGCAGACGCGGGCCATCTGGATCACCGGCAGCCCAATGGGTCCGCAGCCGAGCACGGCCACCTCGTGACCACCGCGCACTCTCCCCAGATCGGTGGCATGCATGGCAATACCTAGTGGCTCCAACAGCGCCGCCTCCCCGTAGCTGATGGAGTCCGGCAGGGGATAGGCCAACCGCGCGGGGTAGGCCATGTACTCCGCCAGCGCACCGTCATCGGGCATCAT
>DAOUDQ010000058.1:0-1704 GCA_034431045.1 Dehalococcoidia bacterium
GTCTGCGTCGGGAAACCAGCGACTACTACGTCCCAGCTACCAGCACCGTCCACGCCGAAGGTCAAAGCGGTCCCATCGGCGATGTAGGCTCGATGGTATTCCAGCTCTAGCCAGTCTATGTAGCTTGAGTCATTCCTAGCGCCCGTGTCGGTGAGCGCTTGCAGGGTGATGGTGTTATCCCCCTCAATCAGATAGCTCTGAGCGAAGGAGGCCTGAGCCACACATGGCCGTCGGCCATCCCAAGTGACCTCTCCCACCCGGTGGCCATTGACCTGCAACTGCACATGATGATCGGGATTTACGGTGGTATCGCTAGATGAGCCCTGGAACTGGACCCGCAGGGTGGCAGAAACCGCCTGAGTGGCAAGGGCGTCGACCACAATAATGTAGTTGAGAGTTCGCAGGAAGGAATACTTGGTGTCATAGTAGTTCCAGAACCAATGGTCCGCCTCCTCCTGCCACGGCAGGTCGCTCAGGTAGATGTGGTTTTGTTCCGAGTGCACCTTCGTCTCATAGCTCTGGGGAACTGTGCCCCCGCCGGTTGGGGAGCCGTCGCGCATGGCCATGCGACGGCCCGGCGAGGAACCGGTGCCAAGCCAGTAAATGTTCGCATCGGTAAAGCGGCCGCTGGGGGCTTGGCCATAAAAGAGCAGGGCATCGTCCGGATCGAATCGCCCATCCTCCTCCCCGACGATCTGTATGGCCACCTCTTCTTCCCCCATGTAGAGCTGGAGCTGGCGTGGATCCAACGTCGCCAGGTCCGTCGCCAGGTCAAGCCCTGCCTCTGCCAGGTCTGCCGCTGTGAGTTGGTAGAGGCCATCGCCCTCGACGCCGACCCGCAGTGCGGGCCCTCCTTCTCCCTGCGCCGCAGTCCGGACGCCACTCGGCGCCGGAGCCGATCGCCAGGCCTTGGCCTGCTCGTAGTTCAGGATCACCCCGGCCAGAATGGACTCAAAGGCACCTTCAGGCCGTGGCGAGGTCTCAATGCCTTGAAATCCCCTGAAGCGCACCCTCACTCGCAGCAGTGGATAGTGGTGCAGTTCACGGCGGACCGGATTATACTGGAATGGGGAGAGCGCCATCTGTACGAAGCGCTGGTCGCGCAGGCATCCCTCTCGAACCATGCTGGCCAGCTCCAAAGGGTGATACACGTCCTGGGCATACAGTGCCTTGTCCGGGGCGAACTGAAGCTCGATCTGCTCACCAGCCTGCACCAATGGATCCAGCACATCCGGCGTGGCCCGCTGGCCGCGGGCGACTAGGCTTGGGACAGGGGCCAGATCGTGATCTAGTGAGATGCTCCTCTCCTCCCTGGCGATCACTTCTATCTCCACCTGGGCTTCGGGAGGGACTCCCAGCAGGGCCCGCTTCACCGGCAGCGCCGGCTGCCCTGCCTGGCCTGCCATGCCGTAGCCCGCCACACGAAGCTGAAGGTAAGTGTGCCCATTGCTTCCCACACAGGGTTCCAGTGCATAGGAGGGAGTGCGCAGCTCCAGCACGACCCCAGTCCTATTTGCGTGCAGCAGAGTCAACCCTCCCCTCTCATCGATGGCATCCCGCGCCTGGACCACAGGCAGGATTGCCCTGGAGCACAGAAGGCCGAGCAGCAAGGACAGGACCAGGCTGTATATACCTTGGAGGCGAGGAAAGCGCGCCATCGGTCGCGAACCAACCTTAAGGCCTGGGTGGGCCTGACGCCCCGTC
>DAOUDQ010000059.1:0-7360 GCA_034431045.1 Dehalococcoidia bacterium
CCGGCCTCAAGGGGACATGGGACTTGATCGGCATCAACTACTACTCTCGTACCCTGATGTCGGAGGCTACGCTGGCATCGGGCAGCCTGTTCGGTGAGCCGCCCCCAGGGGCCGAGCTCAGCCTCATGGGCGAGGAAGTGTATCCAGAGGGCTTCTACCGGCTCCTGAAGCGCCTCCAGCCCTACGGCCAGCCTATCTACGTGACCGAGAACGGCATCTCCACCCTGGACGATGACCAGCGCTGTCGCTACCTGCTCCGCCACCTGCGGGAGATGCAGCGGGCGATCAGCGAGGGCCTGGATGTCCGCGGCTACCTACACTGGACTCTGATGGACAACTTCGAGTGGGCCGATGGATACTACCAGAAGTTCGGCATCGTGGCCATGGACCCGAATACGCGAGAGCGCAGACCCAGGCCCAGCGCCTATCTCTACCGCGACATAGCGCGGGCGAACGCCATCACCGCCGAGCAGTTCCGGAGGTATCTGGACTAGAGCCGTCCTAGGGAGGACAACTGCCCCTCTTGGACGGCCTCAGGCTGGAGCAGGACTGCTTCTGGCAGACCATGCGCTCCGAGGACGCCCGGCGGCTGTTGAACGACTACCTGGAGGGACGCATCGGCCCACTAGTGGGATAGGCGCCGGGATCAGAAGGGTTCCGCCGACTCCATAACGGCGCGTAGCTGCTCCAGGGTGATATTGCCGCCGCTGAGGATGAGGACAACCTTCTTGCCCGCCAGCCGTTCGCCCAGCTTGAAGGCGGCGGCCGTGGGGGCTGCGCCGGCGGGCTCCGCCAGGAGGTGCGTGGTTTCCAGCAGGTAGAGGATGGCGCGGCGCATCTCGTCCTCGCTGACCAGCAGCATCTCGTCGAGCCGCTCCCACAGGATGCGCAGGGGCAACTCGTAGCCCGCGCGGGTGGCCAGGCCCTCGGCGAAGGTGTCGGCGGAATCCAGTTCAACGATCCTTTTCTCTCGCCAGGAGCGGTAGACCGCGGGTGCTCGCTCGGCCTGGACGCCGATCACCTGGATGGCAGGGTTAAGCTCTTTGGCCACGATGCAGTGGCCGGCAGCGCCGCTGCCGCCGCCGATGGGCACGATGATGATCTCCACATCCGCTACCTCTTCCATGACCTCCAGGCTGACGGTGCCCACGCCGGCGATCAGGAGGGGCTCGTTGGAGCCGTGGATGTAGCGCAGGCCCTTGCCTCCGGCCCGGCGCTCCGCCTCCAGCCGCGCCTCGTCGTAGTCGCGGCCGTGCTCGACCACCTGGGCACCCAGGCGGCGCATCGAGTCTACCTTTAGAGGATTTGGCTTGCGGGGCACCAGGATGGTGGCTGGCACGCCGAAGCAGGCCGCGGCATAGGCCACCGACTGGCCGTGGTTGCCGGTGGAGGCGGTGATTACCCCTCGTCCTCGCTCTTCCTCACTGAGGGAGGCCATGAGGTTGATGCCGCCGCGCACCTTAAAGGCGCCCACGGCCTGAAGGTTCTCGCACTTGAGGTAGGCCTGGCAGTCCAGGGCCCGGCTGAGGGCGCCAAAGGCAAGCAGGGGAGTCGGCCGCAAGTAAGGGGCGATGACCTCGCGGGCGCGGCGGACCTCCTGCAGTGTCGGGATTTGCATCGTGCCTTCCTTGCTAGATTCGGCCCGTTCTCGTCCTACGAGCCGGGCGGCCGCAGCTGCTTGAACCACTCGCTGGCGCCCTCTTCGTACCTCCAGGAGTAGGTCTGGATGATCATCGCCTTGACTGCCTTGAGGGTGCCCAGGGGGGCCTCGGCGATGCTGTTGGCCACCCTCAGCGCCTCGTCCAGCAGGCGGTCGAGGGGCACCACGCTACTCACCAGGCCAATGCGGTGGGCCTCCTGGGCGTCGATGCGGCGGCCGCTGAGGCAGAGGTCGCGGGCCAGGCCGCCGCCGATGATCTCCGCTAGGGGGCCGAACAGGGTGGGCGCGCCGAACTTGATCTCCGGGTGGCCAAAGGCGGCGTTCTCACTGGCGATACGCACGTCACACAGTACCGCCAGGTCGAGGCCGCCGCCCAGGGCAGGCCCGTTGATGGCTGCCACGATGGGCTTAGGAAAGTTAATCAGCCGCAGATGGAAGCGGTCAGTCGACTCCGCCAGCGCCTTCAAGTGGTCAGGCTCTTGGATGAAGAACTCGTTCCTGTCGAAGCCGGCGCAGAACGCGGGGCCGGCGCCAATGATGACCAAGACGCTGACGGAGTCGTCCTTCTCTATCTCTGCGAGGCACTGGTCGATCTCGTTGCGCAGGGCGATGGACAGGGCGTTGCGCTTGTCCGGCCGATTGAGGGTGAGCAGCGCCAGCTTGTCCTTTTCCTCGCAGAGCAGGAATTGGTACGCCATGGCAACCTGCGCTAGCAGCTCCCCCTAGCTGGCCTTGACGCCCAGGTAGGCCTGGGCCATCTGGGCCAGCACCTGCTCCGCCTCCTCGATGAAGGCGCGCACCACGTCCTCGGCCTTATCGAGCCCGCGGATGAGGCCCGAGATCTGGCCGGCCGGCATGAAACCGATCTCGGTGTCGCCGCGGCCGATGGCGGCCTCTATCTTGTAGCCGTCCACCATTAGCTGGAAGGGGAAGGGCTTTATCTCATCCTCTCGTCCCAGCCAGTCCTCGGCGTACTTGTTGCGGATAACCCGGCAGGTCTTGCCGGTGAAGGCCTTGGTGATTATCGTGCCCTCCTCGTTGCTCTCGACGATCTTGTTCTTATAGTTGAGATGGCCGAAGGCCTCCTGGGTGGCCACAAAGCGGGTGCCCACCCAGATGCCACAAGCCCCCAAAGCGAGGGTGGCCACCAGGCCGCGGCCATCGCCGATGCCGCCCGCTGCCACTACCGGCACCGGCTTGACGGCGTCCACCACCTGAGGCACAAGCGCTAGGGTAGCTATTCGTCCGGTGTGGCCGCCGCCCTCGTGGCCTTGGGCGACGATGATATCGGCGCCACCCTCGGCGCAGCGGCGGGCGTTGCGCACGTTGCCTACCACCGCTATCATCTTCATACCGCGGCGGTGCATCTCGGCCGCGTAGGGGCCGGGGTTCCCCAGGCCCGATGCGAACACGGGCACGCCCTCCTCGTATACCGCCTCCATCTGCTCGGCCAGGCCGGGCATCCCTTCTGCCAGAAGGAGGTCCACGCCAAAGGGCTTATCGGTCATATCCTTGACCTTGCGGATCTCTTCGCGCAGTCCGGTGGCCGTGAGCATGGCCCCGCCTATCACGCCCAGGCCGCCGGCGTTGGACACCGCCGCCGTCAGGTCGGCCATGGCCACTCCGCCCATGCCGGCCTGGATGATGGGATATTCGATTCCTAGCATCTCCGTTAGAGCCGTTCGGAACATCTCTTGCCTCCTTGTCCTTGCTCTTGCCTGTGGCCGACCTGTCCTCGCTGATGCGCCCTGGCGGCGGACAGGCGCTACGTAACGCGAACGTCACGAGTATACACCGAAGGCAGATATGCGGCTAGCCTCCATATAGAGGCTGACTGGCTGGCGGTCAGCGGCTTTGCTGGAGGATCATGTTCGCCACCGTTCGCCCGCCCAGCATGCAGCCGGCGTAGCCATGGCCGAATAGCGTGTTCGCTCCCACCATCCAGAGGCCAGGCACCTCCGTCCGGTAGGGAACGCGAGCGGCCATGGACTGGTCGAGGGCATGTTCCAGGCCGTAGCTGGTGCCGCCGCTGGACAGTGTGAAGCGCTCCTGGGTAAGGGGGCTGGCGGACTCCTGCCAGACCACCTTGCGGATGAAGCCCGGCAGCATCTCTTCCACCACCCTCAGCATCCTCTCTTCCATCTCCCGCTTGGCGGCCAGGTAGGGCGGCGTGTGGCGGTAGCGGCCGCCGCTCGCCGGGCCCTGGGAGACGCCCCAGGCCTGGGGCTGGGCAGGAGCCACGCTCATGAGCTGGAGGTTGGTGTAGCCTCTGGGGGCGATGTTCTCGCTCAGCGGGTCCTTCAGGGACGCTATGAGCATGAACACGGTCGGCCTATCGGGAAAGCGGCCCTCGTAGCAGGCGGCGAACTGCTCCTCCATGTCGTAGGCTGGCATCAGGCCGATGTTCGTTCTTGGCAGCCCCAGCTCTGACGGGTCTACCTCCATGGCCATGTAGATGACGAACAAGGGGAGGGCCATGCGGTAGCCCTTGACTCGCTGGGCGAAGGTGGGGCTGAGGTGCTCCTCGCCCACCATCTCCAGGAAGGTGCGCTTGGCATCGGCGTTGGACAGGACGATAGGCGCCCGCAGCTCCTCGCCGCTGGCCAGCTCTGCGCCTACCGCCTCCCCGCTTTCTACGATGATCCGCTCGACATTCGAGCGCAGACGCACCTCGCCGCCGCCATCCTCGATGACCGACAGGAGGGCCTCCACTATCGGCCGGCCGCCGCCACGCACAAAGTAGGCGCCCCCTATGTAGTGATCGACGACCGTGGCGTGGGTGACAGCCGGGGCCTTGCTCGGCGGGGCGGCGTAGATACCGCACGGGGCGGCCAGCACGTGCCGCAGACGATGGCTTGCCTCCACCGCATCGAAAACCTCGGCCAGGGTGCATTGGCTCGCTGGCTTGCCCAGCAGCTCTTGCAGCGGCCGACGGCCGGGCGCACGCCCCCGACCGGCGGTCGTCATGAGAAAGTCAATGTAGCGGTCAATGGCCTGGGCCTCCTGGGGGAAGGCCTCTTGGAGGCGCTGACGGTAGCGCTCCCATCCCACCGGCATGTGGAAGACCAGGTCGGGCAGGTGCAGGGTATCGAAGCTGTCCTGGTCAAGGGGCACGAACTCCACCCGGTCAGCGACGCCGAGCTGCTCCAGAATGGTGGGGAAGAACTCTCCTGGGCCGCACCTGCCGATGTAGTGGAAGCCTACATCGAAGTCGAACATCTTCTTGCGGCGGAAGGTCTGGGCATTGCCGCCAGGTAGGAAGTGCTTCTCCAGAATAAGAGGGCGCAGGCCGCCCTTGGCCAGGAAGGCGGCGGCAGTCAGCCCGCCGATGCCTGACCCGACAACGATGGCTTCGTATTGTTCAGCCATGGCTGTTGCCCCTTTCGCCTGCTCAGGCCTTGGGAATCGAACCGTGGGAGGGGGCCATCACTTTCCCCGCGTGGGGGCGGGAAGCTCACCCAGGGCCATGCGGACGAGTTCGATAATGTGATAATTGCCGAGGCCCCGCGCCTGCACATCCTGGGCCATCGTGCTCCGGCACATGGGGCACAGATAGCACATCGCCTCCGCCCTTGCCTCCTGGGCATCGTCCAGGTTGCGGGCGCGGAGGGCGGGCGCCGCTTCCGGCTTCAGGGCTGTCACCGCCCCGGAGCAGCACAGCGCGTTCTCCCGATCGTACTGCCGCTTGACCCGCTCCACGCCGATCCGCTCCAAGATGGCATCCACTGCCGCCTCTTTGGCCGGAGATAGCCGCGAGGCGCAGGGCCGCTGATAGGCTACCCGAAGGTGGAGGGGCGTGATGTCTTCGCCGTGGGCGTTAAGATAATCGCGAAGATATTCGAGAATGTGGACGGGGCGGAAAGGCACCGTGACGCCCAGCTGGGGCGCTCTATCGACTAGCATGCCGTAGCAGTCGTCGTGGATGAGGATGACCTCCTCGGCGCCGGCGGCGGCCAGGTTATCTACGAACGTCTGGGCATGGCGGGCGGTAACCGAGGGCGCGCCCAGGTGGTCAAACAGGATGTAGCAGAAGAAGTGCCGCCCCTTCACCACCGGAAGCCCCTCGAATAGCCGTCCCTCGAACAGGTCGGGGTCGGTGCCGCTGAAGACGCAGGCAGACAGCACCCACCCTTTGGTCTCCGGTACCCTGACCTCCGTGGTGACGGCGAACGTGGCCTCCTGGCTGGCGATCATCTGCGGCGGCACCTTTAGGGAGCCGAACTGCTCCTGGCGCTCCAGGATGAGGTCGAACGGCCGGGCACCCGTCGGACAGTACTCGTTACAGGCGAAGCAGGTGATACAGGCCGACAAGATCGGCGCCTCCCGCCCGGCGATAAGCTCCTCGATCTCATAGGCGGCGCGCTCCTTGTCGTAGTCCACATAGAGGCAGCGCACGAAGCAGTCGCCGCAGCGGTCGCAACGCGTTTCATCAAACATCTTCCGGTCTCCCTCAGAAGGCTCAGGTCCGGGCCGCAATGGGGCTTCTCTATCCTATCCTGTGGAGGCGAAGTGCGTCCAGGGTGGAGAGAGGATCCGCCTGGAGGGCTCGATGCACTGGTCCTTCGCCAGGGAAATACACTACCAAACGCCTCTCCAGGCCGTTCTACGGTTCCAGCAACAGGGGGCAACTTGGCAGCTTAAGCCATCGTACTAGTGCAATTGGTTGCCTCCGGCTACTGTATAGGCTAGACTAGCTCTGGCGGTTACAGTCTGTACCTTACCGCTTCGCTTTGGCCGTTGCTGCTTTAGGGGGGAGACATATGGATCCACAGGTGCTTGGCAGGGCAAAGGAGCACTTCGGAAAGCTGGTCGAAGAGCAGCTGGAGCGGATAGAGCGGATGAAGGAAGATGAGGGGTGGGTTGACTACGAGAAAGTCAAACCCATCGTCATCGGCGTATGCTGGGGAGACGGCATCGGCCCCTACATCTGTCAGCAAACACAGAGGGTTCTCGAGTTCTTGCTCAAGCCAGAACTGGAAAGTGGAAAGGTGGTCTTTAAGACCATTGAGGGACTGACCATCGAGAATCGGGCCAAGCACAACAAGGCCATCCCCGACGATGTGCTGGAGGAGCTCAAGCAGTGCCACGTGATCCTCAAGGCACCCACCACAACACCGCGCAAGGGAGACCCCTGGCCCAACATCGAGAGCGCCAACGTGGCCATGCGGCGGGCCCTGGACCTGTTTGCCAACGTCAGGCCGGTGAAGGTTCCGGAGCAAGGCATCGACTGGATGTTCTTCCGGGAAAACACTGAGGGAGCTTACGTCCTGGGTAGCAAAGGGATCAACGTCACGGACGACCTGGCCATGGACTTCAAGGTGATTACCACACAGGGCGCCGAGCGGATCATCCGCCTGGCCTTCGATTACGCCAAGAGGAACGGCATCAATAAGGTGACCGTGGTCACCAAGGCCAACGTCATCAAGACCTCAGACGGCAAATTCCTCGATGTGGCCTGCGAAGTCGCCAAGGACTATCCCGAAGTTGAATGGGACGACTGGTACATCGATATCATGACCGCCAAGCTGGTGGATCCCAAGAGGCGGACGCAGTTCCGTGTCATGGTGCTGCCCAACCTCTACGGCGACATCCTGACCGACGAGGCGGCGGAATTCCAGGGTGGGGTGGGAACAGCAGGCAGCGCCAACATCGGCAAGCGCTACGCCATGTTCGAGGCCATCCACGGCAGCGCGCCCCGTA
>DAOUDQ010000060.1:0-1820 GCA_034431045.1 Dehalococcoidia bacterium
TCGCCGACCACTATGCCCGCCAGAACCACTTCTGGCGCTATCAGGTGATACCCATCAGCGGCGCCTCGGAGGGGTTTGTCCCCGAAGACGCCGATCTGCTTATAGAGGGCGTCCAGACGGGCAGAACGCTGGCCGAAAACAAACTCAAGGCCATCGACCGCTTCTTGCGTTCCACCACCTGCCTCATCGCCAGCAAGCGACAGCCGCCGCCTGCCAAGGCAGAGCTTGTATCGCAGCTCATCGAGCGCTTCCGCCAGGCGGCCTCGTCCCCGCCGGCGGCGGGCAGGTGATAAAATGGGCGGTGGGAGGTTATCAGACGAAAGATGCCAGCGCTGGCCCTACATACCGCCGTCGCCAAGCGCATCGCCGACCGACTCCGTCACCGCGCCCTCGATGCGGACCCAGGGAGCCTCTATCTGGGCTCTACCGCTCCCGACATCCATATTTTGATGCGCTGGGAGAGGGAGCGCACTCACTTCTTCGACCTGCAAAGATTCGAGAAACAGAGCGCGGTGGCCGCTATGTTCGAGGCCCATCCGGCTCTGGCCCGCCCGGCCGAGCTCAGTCCGCCAACGGTGGCCTTCGTTTGCGGCTACATCTCCCATCTGGTGATGGACGAGATCTGGATCAATGATGTTTATCGGCCCTTCTTCGGCCGGTCTTCGCCCCTGGCCGGTGACCCGCGAGCGGACATCATGGACCGGGCCGCTCAGTATGAGCTGGACCGTCAGACTCGCGCTGAGCGGCAGGCTATGTCCCAGATCGTGAAGGAGCTTGCCCGCTCGGCCCTGGACCTGGACGTGGGCTTCATCGACGGGGGCGCCTTATCACTCTGGCGAGAGCTGATGGTAGAGGCGGTGAACCACCCGCCGGACTGGGAGCGGTTCCGCTTCTTCGGCGGTCGCGCTCTGAGGGCGGCGGGGATCGATACGCCCGAGGCCTTCGCTGAGTTCGTGAAGACGCTCCCCGATCTGGTGGCCGAGGCCACCGATTACCTCAGCCGCGAGCGCATCGGAGCCTTCCTGGAGAAGTCGCTGGACCGGGGCCGGGGAACCATCAAGGAGTACCTGGATTGAGGCTGGTTCACGGCAGTGAGGAAGGCCGCCTCCTGCTGGCCCGCTTGCGTCGTCCCCTGGGAGAGGCCGAGTTGCCCCCAGCCGTCCGCCGGGAGATACGGCGCGTCTTCGGGGCAGACCTGGACGCCCAGGCGGTGGTGGACCGCATCCTGGCCGACGTGCGGGAGGGCGGCGATGCCGCCGTTCTGCGCTACAACAAGGAGATCGACGGCGTCCAGCCAGGCGCTGGCCTCGCCCTGAAGGTGTCGCCGCAGGAGATAGAGGATGCCTATGCGCAGGTAGACGAAGAAGTGGTGCGGGCGCTGCGCTTTGCCGCCGACCGCATCCGGGCCCACCACCAGAAGCAGCTTGCCCACTCCCTGGCCGGCTTCGATGAGGGTGCCCTCGGCCAGGTGGTGCGGCCGCTGGAGCGGGTAGGCGTGTACGTGCCCGGCACCAGGGCGGTCTATCCTTCGTCGGTGCTCATGGTCGCCATCCCGGCGCGGGTGGCCGGCGTTGCCGAGGTTCACATGGCCACGCCGGCGGCTGCCGATGGCAGCATCTCGCCCCTGAAGCTGGTGGCTGCCGACATTGCTGCCGTGGATGGCATTTTTCGGGCGGGCGGTGCTCAGGCTGTCGCTGCCTTCGCCTTTGGCAGCGAGACCATCCCCCGCGTGGACAAGATCTGCGGCCCGGGGAACATCTTCGCGGCCCTGGCCAAGAAGACGGTGCACGGGCTGGTGGGCATCGACGGTATCTTCGGCC
>DAOUDQ010000061.1:0-2993 GCA_034431045.1 Dehalococcoidia bacterium
CGTCGTCCCTTCGGAGGGAGAGGCGACCTTGGTGATGGTCAGGTCGGCCGTCCCGTGGCGGGTGCAGTCGTAGTTGTCGTCCTCCGTCGGATCGCCCGCGTCGGCGCCTTCACCCACGTCACCCCCTGTGGCAGTGCAGTCGAGGTCAGGATCATCGGCGTCCTCGTTGTCCTCCCCGGGTTCGGTGTTTTCCGGGTCTACGTAGGCGCCGTTATACACGAAGCTGCCTGGGCCGGCGGTCACGGTCACCACGACGGTCACCGTCACGCTCGCGTCGGCCGCGATGTCCGCCGTGCAGTCGATCTGGGCCGGGTTGGTGTCGTCGCACGTGACCCCTGTGCCGCCCGTGGCCGAAACGTAGGTCAGCCCGGCGCCGATGTAATCGCGGATGAGCACATCGCTAGCGGCATCGCTGCCGGTATTCCTGGCCGTGAGGGTGTAGGTAATGGTGTCGCCCGCCGCTACCGGCGTGGCCTCTGTGGGTGAAGCCGTCTTAGTGATGACCAGGTCCACACCCGGCCACGCCGCGGCCTGCTCCTGGCGGAAAACGCCCAGCCACACGGCCAGCGCCGCCGCTGCCAGAACTGCCAGGGCTAGGATCAGCACCACGCCCCGACGGAATAGCAATCGTTTCATCATCCTACCCTCCTAGCACTAAAGGCCCAAAAGGAGAAATTGAACATGCGATCGCCCAAATTGTACCTGAGGGAATCAGAATGTCAATAGCGGGCAAGTTCGATGACGATATCCGAGCGATCCCTTGCCCCCGACAGGCCAAGGCCGCAGCCACAGGGCTTCATCAGATGCCTAGCTTGGCCTGCCCTGGAAGGAGGGGTCAGTGCTATCCAGCCAGGTGTCGGCCTGCTGGAAGGTATCGCCAAACCAGGGGGAATACCAGCGGTTGTTGACGTAAGGCCACCTCATGCCCCGGTCTATCTCGGCCACCCAGTCCAGGCGGGCCACGACGTTGTCCAGCAGATAATGCTGAATCTCGTACCCTAACTGTCGCCGCCGCTCGCTGTCGAACTCCTCCCGCTGGGCGTCGAGCATCCGATCGAGGGCAGGGTCGGACAGGTTGAAGGAGTTCTTGGGCCCATTGGTATGGAAGTAGGGATACAGATAGTCGTCCAGCTCCAGCCAACCGTTGTCCTCGCCCAACGTCAAAATGAGCCTCTTCTGCAGCAATCCCTGGGCGATCTCCGTGTAGCCCGAGGGATCCATGTGCCCTTTGAGGTCGAAGCCGAGGACCTCCTTCAGCTGACGCTGGAACTGGGGCCAGAAGTCCTTCACCTGGGCCGGAATGGCTGGATAGACTGCCTCGACAGGCCCGATAGACGGCCCGCCGGCCGCCTCCCACATCTGCCTGGCCTCGGCCAGGTCCTCTTCCCGCTCCTGCCGCCCGAATCGGTAGCCCCGCTTCTTTGTCAGCTCTTCCAGTGGCAGGGCCCAGCCGCTGAGGGCCTGGGCCACCGGCGATGCCAATTGGAAGGAGTTCTGGTATATCTGCTGACCCATGCGGTTGCGGTCTATGGCGATGTTGATGGCCTGACGCAACCGCACATCCTTAAAGGGGGTGACGGCTGCTTCCGAATCCGCCACCAGGAGGCGGCTATTGACCCAACTGGAGGAAATCCACTCGTCCACGTATGTCCCCGTCTCGGCGGCTATCCGATCAGGGGTGTTGTTGTCCACTGTTCCAGCGTGATCCACCTGCTTGCTCTTGAAGGCGAGTTCGATGGCGGTATCATCCTCAGGAGTCCAGATAGCTTCAAATCCGTCCAAGATGGGCCGCCCGGCCAGACCCTGGTCGGCCAGGTCGTCCTTGGCGAACCAATCAGGGTTGCGCACGGCTCGTACCAGCTGTAGGGCAACGAACTTGTCCAGGATGAAGGGGCCGCTGCCGATCATCTTGTCCAGGGAGTCCATGTCGTCCCTACCTGGGTCTACCAGCTCCTTGGGAATGATGAAGGCGTTGGTGTCAGCGAGGTAATGGATGAAGGGAGCTCTGGGCCTTTTGGTAGTGATCTTCAGTGTCAGAGCATCGATTATCTCGATCTTGTCGACCGCTTCCCACTGGCTCATGTGGTAGTAGAGGCTGGCCTTAGGACTCTCCCTGTTCATCTGCCGCTCGATGCTGTACTTGACGTCCTCCGCCGTGAGCTGGCGGCCGGCCACCTGAGGGAACATTGCTCGGATCTTTTCCGTATCGTGAAAACGGACGTTGGGGCGGATCTTGACAAGGTAGGTGAGCCTGTCCGGCGTCTCGGGTACGGCCTCCGCCAGGTCGGGGCGGATCACGCCGCGATAGGCGTCCTCGTACTTCAGCACCTTACTAAAGACGGCGGCATGGGTGTTGAATAGCGGGCCGAACTGAGTCTGATGAGGGTCGAAGGTGTCGAAGGCCATGGCTTCGTAGCCAAACCACCTCAGCACGCCGCCCTTAGTCTTGGCCGGTTCCAGGGGAGGTGGTGGGCCCGCACCGTAGCGATGGAAGACGTAGGGTGACGGCGTCGCCTGGGGCGACGCTGTGGGCGATACTCCGGGCGAAGGGCTCGCTGCCGGCAGGCCCTTTTCCTCTTCGGCGCAGCCTACCACAGAGAGGGCTGCCAAGCCTGTCCCGATGCTCGCCGCCCCTGTCAGCAGCCGCCGACGGGAAAGACGCCTCCTGGCTAGCTTCTTCCAGTAGCTGGAATCTTCCATTTCCTGCTCTCCTATCAATATCGGCTACTAGCGGATTATACAACTAGGAGAGGCAGGGCGGCAATGGGGCGTGGCGCCGGCGGGCTAGTCGGTTATCTCCTCCGGACGCACCTCCCGCCCCTCCCGCGCCGAGCGGTGGGCCGCCAGGGAGAACTGAAGGATCTCTCGCGCCTCGCTGCCACTGAGGGAGCACTGGCGCTCCTCCCTGATAGCGGCCAGAAAGTCTCGACCGGCGTGCACAAAGCTCACACCCCAGTCGGACTCCAGCGTGTGGAACGACCTCGTCTCTCCGT
>DAOUDQ010000062.1:0-4504 GCA_034431045.1 Dehalococcoidia bacterium
CTGAGGCGCAAGAAGGATATCTGACAGATGCGCATGCCGGGGCGGACAGCGATGGGCATCTTGGCCACGTTGGATAACTCCAGGGTTAGCCTGCCCGTCCAGCCCGGGTCGACGAAGCCAGCGGTGGCGTGGATGAGCAGACCCAGACGCCCCAGCGAGCTCTTGCCGTCCACCCGCGCCACGATGTCATCAGGGAGGGTTATCGTCTCCAGAGTCGCCGCCAGGACGAACTCTCCCGGCTGAATGATGAAGGGCTCGTCCTCCGCCACCTCTACCAGCTCGGTGAACCCCTCCATGGGCTGGCCGACGTCCAGATAGGGGCGAGGCAGAATGCCCACCCGAAACACGCGAAACACAGGCGCCAGACGCAGGTCGACGCTGGAGGGCTGGATGGAGCCGTCCTCCAGGGGATCGATCACCAGACGCCCCTGGCTTATCTCCTCGCGGATGGAGCGATCGCTGAGAACCACCGCTAGCCCGTCACCTTTGCCTTCGGTGGCGCCATTCTAGCATTCGCTAAGCCCTAGCGGCAACCGAGGGCTCGAGGGATGAACCCCCCGAGCCCTCCGATGCCAGGCCACATCGAGAGGCTAGGCGCCTACTCGATGGCGTAGGTGATGTGGACGTTGACCACCACCTCCAGCTCGCCCGGGCTGATCTCGGTAACTGGCGCTACCTCCTCCATCGCGTAGCCGACAGCACGCGGCATGGGCGGCAGCGGCGAAGGAGTATAGACCGACTCAGTGATGTAGGTGGGCTTGCCCAGGGTCACCCCGGCCAGGGTAGCCAGCTCCTCGGCCCTGGCCTGAGCGTCGGCCACCGCTTCCTGGCGGGCCTCACTGCGCAAGGCTGTGGTGTCGTCGATAGTCAAGGAGATGGTTTGCACCTGGAGCAGGTCGCCGCCCGCTTCCACGGCATCGTCGATGACTTCGCCTGCCTTATCGATGTCCCGCACCTTCACCTGGAGCATATGAGTAACCCGATAGCCTGTCAGGATCTGCTCCCCGTCGCGGTAGTCGTACTCCGGGTAGATGCTGAACTGGCGGGTCTGGATGTCCTTCTCCTGGACGCCATTCTCCTCCAGGGAGTCCAGCAGGTCGCTCATGGCTTCCTGAGCCTGGCTGCTGGCCGCCTTGACCGTGGCCGCCTTGGCCGAGACGCCCAGGCCCAGCACAGCCACGTCGGGGGCCGCCGAAGCCCGCCCCTCGCCGCTCACGCTTATCCCCTGCGGCTCCCAGTTGTTGGCCAGCGTGGCAGCCGCCGGCGCATGCGTACCCGACGACGGCTCGGATGCCGACGGTTCCGACGACGTCGCAGGCGCCGACTGCTCCGACGAGGCCGACGAGCCGGAATCGCAGGCAGCGAGCAGAACAAGGGACAAAAGAGCGCCCACTATCAGGAGAACCCCTATCCCTTTCTTCATGAAGATCGCCTCCTTTGTGCTACGGTCGGTTTCCAATGCTTCTCTGAAGGCGGGCAAAGGCCCAAAGGACCACAAGAATGCCTACGCCGGCGCCCAGGCCGATCTCCGCCCAGCGCACGGCCTCCTCCCGCGAGAGGCCGCCTTCCTCCTCGGCCACAGCTTGGGCCTCCGCCGCGCCAGCCTCAGCTTCCTCCTCCGCCCCTAGCCCCTCCATCGCCTCCTTCTCCGGCGGTTCCTCCTCTGGGACGTCCACACCGACCGCCGGCTCCCCTCTCTGCGTCCCCGTGACACCAGGAACGAGGGCCGCTGGTGTCTCCACAGGCACCGGCTCCATCGCTGCTGGCGTCTCCTCAGCTACAGGGGCAAGGGCCGCCGGCATTTCCTCTTCTCCTCCGCCGGGGAGGCCAGCGAAGTCGCCGATCAGCACCAGGGCCAGGGCGAAGGCGGCGGTTGCCGTGGCCAGACGCAGGCCGAACTCCAGCCGCCTGGCCGTCGGCCGCGGGCGCACCTCCGCGACGGGAGCGGCTGCCAGAGCGAACGAGCGGGGTACCTCGGCCATAGGCAGGCTGCCCAGGGCCTCGACGGTGACCCGAAGCTCTGCCAGCTCCTGGCGGCAGGCTTGGCAAGAACCGAGATGGGCCTCCAGGCGACAGCGCGCCCGCTCGGAAAGCATGTTGTCCACATAGGCAGAGAGGTCGCGGCGAAAGCGGCGATGGCGAAATTGCACCAAGGCTTCCAGCATCACTAGTCCTCACTCCTTAAGACGAAACTGACGAGGCAGAAGTTCCCGTCGCGCCATCAAGTATTCGCGCATCCTGGCCCGACCACGGGCAATGCGCGACTTCACTGTCCCCAGGGAGCAACTCAGGGTCTCTGCCAGTTCCTCGTAGCTCAGGCCGTGGATATCGCGGAGAATAATCGCCAGGCGCTGCTCCGCTGGCAGGGCGGCCAGCCCTCGCCGGAGGTGCAAGCCCAGTTCCCGGCGCAGGGCCTCTTCCTCCGGCCCGGCCAGGGGGGAGGAGACGTCCGCCGGCGAGCCCGCCTCCAGCGCCTCCTCTAGTGATGCTGCCGGCCGGCTGCGGCGGCGGCGCAGCTCATCGCAACAGATGTTGGCGGCGATGCGCAGGAGCCAGGCCCGAAAGTTGCCGCCCCGAAAGCTGCTGAGGCGACGGTAGGCAGTGATAAACGTCTCCTGAGCTGCATCTTCGGCCGCCGCCGGGCCCAGCATCCGCAGACAGAGGTTATAGACCTGGCGCTGGTAGACCTCCACCAGGGTGTTGAACGCGTCCAGGTTCCCCTTCCGGCTGCTCCGGACCAGCTGTCCTTCGTCGGCGATAACCATCGACATCCCCCGCCGGGGCTTCGCTCCTCTGCGCAGGCCCAGGGCCATTCTAGCAGAAGGCTGACAGGGGACGCCGACACTGTCGAAGGTGTGCCAGCGTTATCTGTATTTGGTATACTGACATTCTGAGGAGCGTGATCGTCCGAGCCATCCTCGGTGGTGCCATGCAATGGGAACCTAGACACGTAGAGCCAGGACTGGAGCCAGAGCCGACATTTGAACCGACTCCCCAGCCGCCGGCGGAGGCGCCTCCCCCGCGGCGACGGCGGCGCTACCTCGCCATCGCTCGGGAGGTCGTCGAAACCCTCCTTCTGGCCTTGCTTATCTTCCTGGCCGTCCGCGCCACTGTCCAGAACTTCAAGGTAGAAGGGAGCAGTATGCTCCCCAGCCTGGAGGACGGGCAGTACATCATTGTCAACAAGCTGTCCTACGCCCAGTTCGACCTGGGCATCTTCGACTTCCTCCCCTTCTTCGACGCCGGCGAGGACTCCACCCGCCATCTGTTCGGTAGCCCCAAGCGGGGCGATGTGGTGGTCTTCGAGTCACCCAGAAACCCGGACCGCGACTTCATCAAACGGATCATCGGCGAGCCCGGAGACAAGGTGGACGTTCGCGATGGTGTCGTCTACATCAACGGCGAGCGCCTGGAGGAGCCCTACGTAAGCCGCCTGAGCTGCCCCTGCGGGTCCTGGGACGTGCCCGAGGGCCACTACTTCGTCCTGGGCGACCACCGCAACAACAGCAGCGACTCGCGAGCCAGCACAGTGGGAATGATCCCCGAAGGGAAAATTATCGGCAAGGCCTGGTTCTCCTACTGGCCCCTCTCGGACGTAGGCCCCGCCCCCAACCACTCCGTCTCCTTCGCCAGCGAGGGCTCGGGGCACTAAGATGGCGAATGAGATCGAGAGCCTCCTGCGGGAGGTGGGCGCCATCCTCGATGGCCACTTCCTCCTCGCCTCTGGCCGCCATTCCCCCCTGTACGTAGAGAAGTTTCGCCTTCTGGAGCAGCCGCCCCACACCGAGAGGCTCTGTCGCCTGATAGCCGATCACTTCCGCCCCCAAGGGGTGCAACTGGTGGCGGCACCCACCACCGGGGGGATCATCCTCGGCTACGAGGTAGCCCGCCAGTTGGGCGTCAGAGGCATCTTCGCCGAGAAGGGGGAGGAGGGGCGGCGCTTCGGCCGCGGCTTTCGGGTGGCCCCAGGCGAGCGCACCCTGGTGGTGGACGATGTTCTTACCACCGGCGGCAGCATCCGCGAGGTTCTGGAGGCGGTGCAGGCCGCAGGGGGTGAGCCCATCGGGGTGGGTGTCCTAGCGGATCGCACTGCCGGCCGCGTACACTTCGGCCTGCCCTTTTTCGCCTGCGTAACTCTCGAACTGCCCAGCTACGACCCGGCCCAATGCCCTCTCTGCGCTCAGCAGGTCGCCCTTACGGTGACCTGACAGGGGCTGTCTATACCTCTCGGGCGCTAGCCGCCTCGGCCACCTGCGCTTGCCCAGGCGGGCGGTCTGCCCATCATCAGGATGGCCGGCACAGCAGCCATCGTGGTCAAAGTCATCAGAAGGAAAGCGGGCCGATAGCTGTCCACCGCGTCGTAGACCGCACCGGCGAACAGCGGCCCAATGAAGCCCCCCAGCGTGGCTACGGCCCACATCAGCCCCTGAATGCCGCCAAAGGCCCGCAGGCCGAAATACTCCGCCTCCAGAGCCGGCAATACGGGGAGGGCGCCGCCCCAGCC
>DAOUDQ010000063.1:0-4021 GCA_034431045.1 Dehalococcoidia bacterium
TTATCTGGACTATGCGACACTTCCTGGGCATAGCCTTCGGGGTGACAATGCCCGCGGCTATGTTGCTGGCGGTGGTGGTTACCGGCAATCATTTCATACTCGATGTCATAGCCGGCACGGTGGTGGCCCTGATAGGCCTAGGGGTTGCTGTTCTTATCCAGCGCTATGGGCAGCGCCTGTGGCGGCTGTTCCTCCCCGATCGTATCTTTCAGCACCTGGCTCGCTCGCCTGGGGCCTAGTCAGGTAGGCTGCTACAGCCTCGCTGTGGAGGGAGAAAAGACCACACTGGGGGCGCTTGTTGCCCTGCTGCGACAAGCGAGACAGCGCATCGGCCGGCGCGACCTTCTGGAGGCCGCGCTGGTTGCTTTTGCCTTCCTCCTCTACTTTCTAGTACGGGGTAGCGTTATCGACCGGCCCCACGATGCTTTCCAGAATGCCCTGGACGTCATCGATGCGCAGAGGTGGCTGGGGATTTTCTGGGAGCCGGACATGCAGGAGTGGATCATCGGCGACAGATTCCTGACCCAGGCATCCAACTACGTCTACTTCTGGCTGCATTTCCCCCTGATCGTCGTCTTCGGTTTGATTCTGTACTTCTTCGACCGCCGCAAATATACGTTCCTGCGCGATGCCTTCCTGGCTTCGGGAGCCATCTCCCTCATCGTCTATGGCCTCTACCCCGTGGCGCCTCCCCGCCTCCTGCCCGAGCTAGCAGAACGGTTTAACGTCGGCCTCGATGCCGATTTGCAGGCCTTTGTGGACACCATGAACGTCCATCTGGGGTACGGCTACCAGGCCCAGTCCATGCAGCCCTTCGTGAACCCGTATGCGGCGATGCCCAGTCTCCACTTCGGGTGGGATTTCCTTCTGGGCGTCGGGATCATTTGGGCATTTCGACGCTATCCTTTTGTCTGGCCGTTCGGCGTTGCCCTGCCGGTGATGCAGATCTTCGCTATCGTCGTCACCGCCAATCATTATTTCCTCGATGCCTTTGCTGGTACGGGGGTTGCCCTTCTCGGCCTGGCTATCGCAGCGGCCCTGCAGCGCTGGGCCTATACCCCTTTGGGCCGGCTGGTCAGGCGGGTGCCTTGGCTGGCGCGCTCCGAGGAGGAGGAGGCAAGGCCCTCGCCAGTCTAGGAAGCCTTTAGGGCGCTTGCCCTCACGATGGGGGTCCCTAGTGCCAGTGGCGATAGGCGGGCAGGGGCCTGAGGGCTGCGTAGACCTCCACTGAGACGTCGCTCGTGTGGGGGAGCCAGCGCTCCCAGTCCTGGCGGGCCTGGGCGGCCTCCTTGCTGGCGAGGGCCTTCTGGATGACGGCCTCGTCCGCGAACATGAAAACAGTCATCCAGTTGGGCCCGGGGCGGGAGGAGTGAACGCGAAAGGCAGCGGTGATGCCGGGGATCTTGAACATGTGGTGGAGGTGCACCCCCAGATACCACCGCTCGAACTCTGGCAGGACATCGGGGTTGATGTGTGCCTGCACCACCAACAGAGGCTTGCTACCCACAGGCAGGCCTCATGGTTCCTCTATCTGCTGCAGGATGGCCGCGATGGCCGGCTCGATGTCGGCTGAGGTGTCCACGCTGATGTGGGGACGGCCAATGGGCTCTACATCGCGCTGCATGCGCTCGTAGACCTCCGGCCCGGCGTCGGAGGGGTCCTGGGAATGGAGGCCTTTCATTCGGGCCTCCAAGCGTTCTTGCGCCACGGTCGGGGGCGCCTGGAGGTGCACCAGGATGAGCTTGGCCTTGTGCTTGTCGGCGATGCGATAGACCTGGCGGCGGTGCACCTCGCGCAGGTTGGTGGCGTCGAGGATGGCGGCGATTCCCCTTGCCAGAAGGCGGCTGAGGATGAGGTGACAGGCAGAAAAGAGGCGACGGCTCTCCTCGGCGGAGTAGGTGGGCTGACCGAACAGCGCCTTGCGTAGAGCGTCGCTCTCCAGGCGGGCCATGGGATAGCGAGAGGTGAGGCGGCGGCAAAAGTACGATTTGCCGCTGCCTGGGAGGCCACTCAGCACTACCAGGGCGGGGCTGGTTCGGGGCGGCGGCAGCGGCTGGATGTACTCCTCGATCTTGCGGGCGTCCTCCAGAAGCTGCTGCCTTTGTTCTTCCATAGGCCTATGGCTCATTGTAGAAGGCCAGGCCAACCAGGCCCGGGCCGCTGTGGATGCTCATCACCTGACTGAACTCACTGACGAAGAGCTCCACCGGTCGGAACTCTTCTCGCACCTTCTCAGCCAGCTTCCCGGCTTCCTCCGCTGCTCGCGTGTGGAAGACGGCAACGTGAAGGGGTTTCTCCAGCTCTAGGCGCTCCCCGGCCAGCTTCAGCAGGCGCGCCACTGCCCTGGGCTTGGTGCGCACCGCCCCCAATCGGCTGATTTGACCATCGTGGAACTGGAAAAGGGGCTTCACCTGGAGGAGGGCGGAAAGCCAGGCGGCCACCTGGGGTACCCGCCCTCCCTTGGCCAGATACTCCAGAGTATCGAGAACGCCTAGCATATACAGCCGCGGGATCAGGGCCTCGGCTTTGTTGGCGGCCTCCTCCAGGGCGGCGCCGTTGGCTGCTGACCTGGCCGCCGCGAGCACCACGAAACCCAGGCTCGCCGCGGCGCAGCGGGAATCGATCACCTTTACCCTGAGGTCGGCCATCTGCTGTCTGGCCAGGGCGGCACCATCGCAGGCGGCATTGTAGGTGGCGGTGAGCTGGCTGCTGGTGACAATGCAGAGAACCTCCCTAGAGCCCTGCTGGTAGGCCTCTCGAAACGCATCGAGGAAGGCGCCCGGTGGCGCCGAAGCGGTGGTGGGCAGCCGCCGTGCCGATTTCAGCAAGGCGTAGAACTCCTGCCAGCTCAGGGAGCCGTTGTCCACATAGGAGGTTTCCCCCAACAGGAAGCCCATGGGCACAATAGCAATGTGGTACTCTTCCTGCATCTCCTCGGGGATACTGCATGCGCTATCCGTTATTATGGCCAATCTAGCCATGATAGATAATAGGAATGATTGCTGTACCCTACCATTCTTGCACAAGTATAGCGCACATTGCCTTGCACGGGCTACAGTGCTGTGCTATACTCACGCCGAAGGAAGAGAAGGAAGGGACGCCCCCAACTACCGAATCGGAGGGCGATGCTCACTAAGGGAAGACGCCAGGAAATCATCGCCGCCCACCGCGTTCACGCGAGCGACTTGGGTTCCTCGGATGTACAGATAGCTCTCCTCACTGAGCGCATAAAGCAGCTCACTGAGCACTTAAAGGTCCATCGCAAGGATCACCATTCCAGGCGTGGCCTTCTGAAACTGGTGGGACAGCGGCGGCGACTCCTGCGCTATCTGAGCAGGACGGACGTCGGACGCTACCGCAGGCTCATCGCCAGTCTAGGTCTTCGCAAGTAGTCAAAAGAGTAGCTGACAGGAGAGGGTCCCCCCGCAACGCCCTTTTGAGGCGCGATCAAACCTTAGGGTTGCTATGGGAGGGACCACGAAAGGTTCCTGAACGCTGGGGAGGATGGGTACTACCATGCCACAGTTGTATGAACGGGAGATAGGAGGTCGTCCCTTGGCCATTGAGGTGGGGAGGTTGGCTGGGCAGGCCAACGGGGCGGTCACCGTGCGCTATGGCGATACGGTGGTGCTGGTCACGGCCTGCGCCAGCCCGCAGGTCCGCGAGGGGGTAGACTTCCTCCCCCTCACCATCGACTATGAGGAGCGGTTGTACGCCGCGGGCAAGATCCCGGGCGGCTGGTTCCGCCGCGAGGGGCGGCCCAGTGCCGAGGCGGTGCTGGCGGACAGGCTCACCGACCGCCCCCTTCGGCCCCTCTTCCCCAAGCGCTTCCGCAACGACATCCAGATCATCGTCACCGTCCTCTCCGCTGACCAAGAGAACGATCCTGACATCCTGGCCATCATCGGCGCGGCCACTTCCCTCTGCATGTCGGATATCCCCTTCGACACGCCGGTGAGCTCTGTGCGAGTGGGGCATGTGGATGGCCAATACGTGGCCAACCCCACATTCTCCCAGCTTA
>DAOUDQ010000064.1:0-1863 GCA_034431045.1 Dehalococcoidia bacterium
TCAGGTGGGGCAGATCGTCACTGGCCAGGTGACTAAGCTGGCACCCTTCGGCGCCTTCGCCCGCATCGAGGGCCCCCTGGAGGGGCTGATCCACATATCGGAACTGGTGGATCGGCGGGTGGCGCATCCCCAAGAGGTGGTGAAGGAAGGCGAGACCCTGCCCCTGAAAATCGTGCGCATCGAGCGCGACCGCCATCGCCTGGGCCTAAGCCTCAAGCAGGCGCGGCCCCAGGCGGAGGAAATGGGGTATGTTTTCGATGAGAACGGCGGGGTCCTCGCCCTGCCGGGACAGGAGGAGGTGCCGCGCCCGAAGGAGGAAGTGGCCGTCGGGCTGGATGACGAGTCGGCGGCCGCCCTGGGAGCCCAGTTGACGCCCGAGGTGCGAGAGCAGCTGGCGGCCGAGGTCGCCGGGGAGCCGGTGGCCGAGGTACCTGAGGAGGCGGCGGCTGAGGCCAGCGAGGAAGCCCCTGAGGAGGCGGCGGCTGAGGTGAGCGAGGAAGCCCCTGAGGAGGCAGAGGCTGCCCCTCCAGGGGAGGCAATGCCGGAAGAAGCGTCAGAGGAGCAGGAGTAAGGCAAGCCAGCCTGTCATGGCAGACAGGGGGCCGAGAGATGGCAGACAGATTCGACAAGTTCACCGAGCGGGCGCGTCGTGTTCTAACCCTGGCCCAAGAGGAGGCTCTGCGCTTCAACCATAACTACATCGGCACCGAGCACCTACTCCTAGGCTTGGTCAGGGAGGGCGAGGGCGTAGCCGCTAAGGTGCTGGCCAATCTGGGCGTGGAGTTGAACAAAGTACGCTCTGCCGTGGAGTTCATCATCGGCCGCGGCGATCGTCCTGTCACTGGTGAGATCGGCCTTACCCCGCGAGCCAAGAAGGTTATTGAGCTGGCGGTGGACGAGGCCCGCCGCCTCAGCCACCACTACATCGGTACCGAGCACCTGCTGTTGGGTCTGGTGCGGGAGGGTGAAGGCATTGCCGCTGGCGTGCTGGAGAGCCTGGGGGTGAGCCTGGAGAAAGTGCGAGCGGAAGTGGTCCGCATCCTCTCCCAGAGCATGCCCCAGACGGCGCCCGGCGGCCGCAGCGTCACCCGTACCCCCACCGTCGACCAGCTGGGTATGGACCTCACCGCTGCTGCTCGGGCTGGCAAGCTCGACCCCGTTATCGGTCGCGAGCGGGAGATAGAGCGAGTAATTCAGATCCTGTCCCGCCGCACCAAGAACAATCCGGTGCTCATCGGCGAGGCCGGTGTGGGCAAGACGGCCATTGTGGAGGCCCTGGCTCAGCGCATCGGCAAGTCCGAGGTGCCCGAGATGCTCCAGGGTCGTCGCCTGGTCACGCTGGACATAGGCTCCCTGGTGGCCGGCACCAAGTATCGCGGGGAGTTCGAGGAGCGCCTGAAAAAGGTCATCGAAGAGCTGAAGGGCTCCGGCAACTGCATCCTGTTCATCGACGAGATGCACATGCTGGTGGGCGCTGGCGCAGCCGAAGGGGCAGTGGATGCCGCCAATATTCTCAAGCCCTCCCTTTCCCGCGGCGAGTTGCAGTGCATTGGCGCTACTACTCTGGACGATTATCGCAAGCACATCGAGAAAGACGCTGCCCTGGAGCGACGCTTTCAGCCCATTCTGGTGGAAGAGCCCACCGTAGAAGAGACCATCAACATCCTGCGAGGCATCAAGGAGCGCTACGAGGAACACCACGGCCTCATCATCAGCGATGAGGGCGTGAAGGCGGCAGGCGAGCTGGCAGCCCGCTATGTGCCCGACCGCTTCCTGCCCGACAAGGCCATCGACCTGGTGGACGAGGCGGCCTCGCGCGTGCGCATCAAGCGCTCCTACGCCCCGCCCTCCCTTCAGGAGGCT
>DAOUDQ010000065.1:0-2416 GCA_034431045.1 Dehalococcoidia bacterium
CTCGTGGAGGCGAGTGTCGCCTGAGGAGCCTCGACCGCTCTCTCCAGCTCCTTCTCAGCCAGACTCAGCAGGTTGCAGCCCATCAGGAAGAGGGTCAGGATCAGCAACCCGGCGATAACAACAACAAGGCGATCGTGAGAACGGATCAAAACCAAGCCCCCCTTTCATACATGCCAGACGCCAGAAACTAGATTCCTTGCTTACGCTTTGCGATTCGGCCCTTAGTCCCTCCGCCGGGAACCGCTCAGCAGGAACACGTAGTACAAGAGCGTAGACAGGGCCTGCACTGCTGTGGCCACATATGTCAGCGCCGCAGCACTCAACACCCGGCTGACACCGATCATTCCCTGTCGGTCCACCATGAAGCGCTCTTGCAACAGTGCCTTGGCCCGACGACTGGCATCCAGCTCCACTGGCAGGGTAACCAGGGCGAAAAGGGCCACTCCGGCGAACAGGATCACCCCCAGCCAAGCGACGGGCTGAGCGTTCATCAAAAGGCCCAGGAAGAAGATGACGGGGCCCAGCCAGGAGCCGAACTGAACTGTGGGCACCATGGTGCTGCGGAGTGAAAGCGGCCAGTAGGCCGTCGCGTGCTGCAGCGCATGGCCTGCCTCGTGAGCCGCCACCCCTACGGCGGCCAGGCTATCGGTGCGGGCCACTCGCGGCGAAAGGCGCAACGTACGAGTGCGAGGATCGTAGTGGTCAGATAGGAATCCCCCCGTCTCCTCTACAGCCACGTGGTATAGCCCCTCAGCATCCAGCAGTTTCCGGGCCGCCTGAGCACCAGTAATGCCAGCCCGTACCCGCGAGTAGCGGCTTAAGGCCCCATTCACCTTGAGCTGGGCATACAGTCCCAGGAGCAGGGCTGGTAGGGCAAAGACTAGATACAGTGGGTCAAAGTAGAAACCCGGATAGAACATGAACACCTCCGTTTGAATTGCGAGTTGTGAATTGAGTTGCAGACTATGAGTTGGTAACTTAGGCTACTCCGGCTCGGGACGGGCCACCACTACTCGGGCAGGGCGGAGCGGTCGGTCGTTGAAGAGGTAGCCCCTCCGGGTCTGCTCTACGATCCTCCCCTCCTCGCCACAGGAGGGCATGGTGGCCACCGCCTCGTGGTACAGGGGGTCGAAGGGCTGGCCCACCACATCGTGCATCGGAGATACACCCTCTGCGGACAAGAACCGCAGCAACTCGCGGTGGATGAGTTCCGCGCCATCTCGAAGGCTGTCGCCACTGGCCTGGCTATCTAGAGCACGCTCCAAATCATCGGCCACGGTCAGGAAGGCACACAGCAGCCGCTCGCGCTCAGCGCCCACTCGATCCTCTGCTCGCCGCTCAGCCCATCGGCGCGTGTTCTTCACCTCCGCCTCAGCCCGCAGCCAGCGGTCCTGGTATTCCTCAAGCTGCTGCTGTAGTTCCTCGATCGTATTGCTGCTACCCGTCTGTTCTTTCGCCGGTTCCGCTTCAGGGCTCTTGTTTATGGGAATCTTCACTGTCTGGCTAATCATGGTTCGATCCCATGGACTCTAGGCCTCGCGAAACTCCCCTTCGACCACATCCTCATTGCCTCCGGGTGGTGGCGGCGTGGGCCCTGGGTGCCCCCCATAGCCGGCCTGGGGGCTGGACTCGGGTCCTGTCGAAGCATACATTTGCTCGCCCAGCTTCATGCTGGCCTGCTGGAGCTCCTGCATCACTGAGCGGATGCGGGCTGCGTCGTCGCTCTCCATCACGCGCTGCAGCTCGTCAAGCTTGGACTGGATGGCGGATCGGTCGGGTGCGGTCACTTTGTCGCCCAGCTCACGCAGCGTTTTCTCAGTCTGGTAGGCTAGACTGTCGGCCGCATTGCGCGTCTCCACCAATTGCTTACGTTGCTGATCCTGCGCCTGATGGCGGCGTGCCTCTTCCACCATCCGCTCCACCTCCTGGTTGGAGAGGTTCGTGGAAGCGGTGATGGTGATCTTCTGTTCCCGCCCGGTGGCCTTGTCTTTGGCCGAGACATTCAGGATGCCATTGGCATCAATATCGAAGGTCACCTCGATCTGAGGGATGCCCCGGGGTGCGGGAGGAATGCCCTCCAGCCGGAAGCGGCCCAGAGTCATGTTATCGGCGGCCATGGGGCGCTCGCGCTGGAGCACGTGGATATCCACCGCCATCTGGCCATCCTCAGCAGTGGAGAAAATCTCGCTCTTGCGGGTGGGGATGGTGGTATTGCGTTCGATCAGGGAAGTCAACACACCACCCAACGTCTCGACCCCCAGCGTCAGCGGCGTGACGTCCAGGAGCAAAACATCCCTGACCTCGCCGCCCAGGACGCCCGCCTGGAGGGCTGCGCCCAGAGCCACCACCTCGTCGGGGTTCACCCCCTTGTGGGGCTCTTTGCCCCCCGTCAGCTCCCGCACCAGTTCCTGGATCA
>DAOUDQ010000066.1:0-2086 GCA_034431045.1 Dehalococcoidia bacterium
CCGTCATTCCCCGCGGGGGCGAGCCGCAGCTATACGTGCTGGGGCTGGACAGCGAACGCGTAAAGGACGACAGCTTCTTCAAGAATGTGACCGCTGTGGCTCCCCAGCCAGGGATGGCTATGTGGGACCAGATTCCTTCTTATCTTAGAGCCAGGGGGCTGGAGAAAGGGCGAATAGGGGTCGAGCTGGGCCACTCGCCCATCAGGATAGAGACCTTTCTGCTGGCCAGCGAGTACCAGATCCTGAGGGACGCCTTCTCCGAGGCCACCTTCGAGAACGCCACCCACTTCCTGAATGAGATATTCATCATCAAGGATGAGGTCGAGATCGAATCCTTCAGGCGGGCCGCCGAAATCTGTGACCTGGCGCTGGGGGTGGTGCTCAAGGAGCTGCGGGTTGGCATGACGGAGACGGAGGTGGCGGGCATCGCCGAGTACGTGATGAGGAAGACGGGCAGCGAACTCAACTGGACGCTCACCGGCGGCCAGGAGATAGGCTCGGGCCATAGAGCCGCCTACTACTGGGGAGGGTGCACCCCGCCTACCAGGAAACGGATCGAGCGCGGCGACAACGTGATCCTAGACCTGCACGCGATGTACGACCTCTATCTGGGCGACCTGGCCCGCAACGCCATAATGGGCGAGCCTACGGCCGGGCAGCGGGAGCTATCGGACGTTTTTGTCGCTGCCTGCAACCTGTTGGTGGAGAGCCTGAAGCCGGGGACAACATGTGGCGAGGTGGCGGACAAGATGGACGCCTTTATGGATAGAACGGGCTACAGGCAGTATGCCCTGCCGGGCTACGGTCACGGGATAGGTATACTGGGCAACGAATGGTACCCGGTGGTGATGAATTCCAGCGTGCCCTACGAATCGAAGGGAGATCTGGTGCTTCAACCGAACATGGTTGAGGTTGCGGCCCTAGTGTTGAACAAGCCGGGGGTAGGCGGCATGAGGATGGAGATGACGGTGCTCATAACGAAGGACGGAAACGAGCCGCTGAACAAGGTGCCCTTCGAGCCGGCAATCATCGAGCGGTAGCCGTTACTGTAGGCAGGAAGGAGGCGAGCCATGCGATTCGTCGTGCTGGGCGGGGCAGGCGACATGGGGAACCAGGCAGTGCGCACCCTAGCTAATCATCCAGGTGTGAGTGAGGTGATGGTGGCCGAGCTCAATCTGGCGGCGGCGCAGGAGCTGGCCGCGGAGGTGGGGGGCCCAGTGCGGGCCTGCCGGGTGGACGCCACTGACCACCAGGCGCTGGTGGAGACCGTTCGCGGCTATGACGTGGCCCTCGGTTTTGTTGGCCCCTTTGTCTATTTTGAGGGGCCGGTGGCCCGCGCGGCCATCGAGGCTGGCGTGCATTACGTCAGCATCGCCGACGACTACGAGGCGGCCCGGGAGGCCCTGGCGCTGGACGAAGCGGCCAAGAAAGCGGGGGTGGCAGTGCTAACCGGCCTGGGCAACTGTCCTGGTCTAACTAACTTGATGGCAAAGAAGGGGGCATTGGCCATGAGCCGGCCTCGCCGCATCCACATCGCCTGGTTCGGCGGGGCTGACGATGCCGGGGGCTATGCTAACTACCGTCACGCAGTGCACATCTTCTGTGGGAAGGTGCCCTCCTTCAGGGACGGGCGAGAAGTGCTGGTTCGCTCTGGCAGTGGCAAGGAGACAGTGCAGTTCCCGCCGCCATGTGGTCGTCTGCCGGTCTACCACACTGGTCACGCCGAGCCGGTGACCATCCCCGGGAACATCGCCGGGCTAGAGACGGTAAGCCTCAAGGGGGGCATTTGGCCAGGCTGGCTCGCCCGGGCAGGCATCCTCCTGGAACGCGTGGGCCTGGTGCGCGGCGACCGGAGCCAGAAATGGTGGGCCGACTTCTTCTATCGCCTCCTGCCGCGGCTTCCGCGGGGAAAGTGCACGGTATCGGGCTTTCGGGTCGATGTATACGGAGAGCAGGACGGCCGCCAGGCGCACCGCTGGTACACCTGCGTAGGCCGGATGAAGAACATCACCAGCATCCCGGCCGCGCTGGGGGCGGTGATGCTGGCCCAGGGGGAGATCGCTGAGCGGGGCGCCTTCGCCCCGGA
>DAOUDQ010000067.1:0-1705 GCA_034431045.1 Dehalococcoidia bacterium
TGGGTGTCGGCGTAGGCGTAGGCGCTGGCATCGCCGCAAATATCCACGACGGCGCGGCCATCACTGCCGGAGAGCGCATGTAGATGGACTCGGTCCGCGTCTGGGTCGTGCCCCCTTCCACAGAGGTGATGCTGACGATGAGGAGGTCGCCACTTATGGATGCGGTGAAACCCGAAGGAGCCAGGTTCCGGGCGACTATCTGGCTCGATGGCATCCCGTCCACCGTAAGAGTCCGCACCAGCTCGTCGCCGGACTGAGCGTAAGAACTCTGGTACGTCGTGCCGCTAACGGCATCTGTCCAGTTGAAGGTCACGCCGGAGGGGAGCACCGTGGTCAGCTCCGACACCGCCATCTGTGCGTCCCGATTCAGCCATTGGAAGGCGGTACGGTGGTCGTGTAGCACTGCCAGCCTGTCCTGGCCGCGATCAGTCGCATTCACGAGCTGAAAGGTAACTGCCGAGAGGAGCCCGACCACCAGTGCGGCCACGGCCGAGGCCACCAGCAGCTCGACCAGGGTGAAGCCCGCTTCGCCTGACTTCGGTCTCATCGATCCACCTTGAAGTCCTCGACCGTCACTAGCGTCTCGCCGTCTCTCGTGACGGTCACGGTGATCTTCTGGATGGAGCTGTCGGCGCCGGGGATGGAAGTAGCTTCCGCCGAGACGGCATATCCCGCCGGCGGGGTCATCGTGGCGTAGGAGGCCGGGGCAGTGAGGTACGGCAGGCCCTTGGTGTACTCGAGCTGCGAGCGGGCCAGGTTCTGTGCTGTGACGCGCTCCTCCGTCGTGGCGACGCTGATTGAGCCGGTCGAGATCGCGGCGAGGAACGTGACCAGCGTGACACTGAGGATAGCCACGGCGACGAGCACCTCGACGAGCCCCACGCCTTCCTGACCATCTGCCACGGCTCCCTTGACAGCCGCAAGCCTTGCCGAGCGCTCCCGATCCTTATCCTTAGCGTCCCGCTTCACAGGCCTGTTCATGACTACCGAACCGATTGCATGATGTCGTACATGGGCATGATGATGGAGACAGCGATGAATGCCACGACCGCGCCCACGCCGAGGATCAACGCCGGCTGGATTATGGACGTCAGTGTGTTGATCCGCTCGTCCACCTCGCGGGCGTAGAACTCGGCCATCGTCTCCAGGTTGGCGTCCAGCGTGCCGGTCTCCTCGCCCACCTCCACCATCTGGACGAGCATCGGCGGGAACAGCTTCGAGTTCGTTAGCGGCTTCGAGAGGCCTTCCCCTCTGAGCATCTCCTCCTGGACGTCTCGCAAACCCTCACGGACGATCCGGTTCTCCGTGGTATCGATAGCCAGATCCATGACCTCGGAGATCGGTATCCCTGCTCGCAGGAGGATGGCCGTGGTCCCGCCGAAGCGAGCCGCGTTGCTCAGTATGGAGATGGGGCCGATCAGCGGCATCCGCAGTAATGCGTAATCGAACTGTCTGCGGCCCCTGGGCTGCCTCACGTATACAGCCCCGATGGCCACCGCCGCCGCCAGCGCCACAACCAGCGGGAGCTTGTACACGGTCACAAAGTGGCTCACGGCGAGGAGGATCTTCGTGGTGAGAGGGAGCTCCGCATCGAACTCGTCGAACAAGCTAATGAGGGGCGGTAGTGCCGTAGTGACCAGGATGGCCACGACGCCGATAGCCAGCAAGATGATGAAGGCCGGGTAGGCCATGGCTCCCCTGACCC
>DAOUDQ010000068.1:0-1680 GCA_034431045.1 Dehalococcoidia bacterium
CCCCAGGATCACCCCGGCGATACCACCAATTTCCAGGCCCCCCACCTTGGCCAGCACATCCAGAGCATCACTGGGATCCGGTCGGTTGACCATCAGCGCCCGCTCAATGACCTCGACCTTGTGCTGAAGCTGCTCATCGCCAATCCCTGTGCCCCGTCCCGTCACCTGGGCCACGGGCGCGCCGGTGAGGGCAGCTACGATGGCGCTGGAGGGAGTGGTGTTGCCGATACCCATGTCGCCCGTGCCCACGATGTCCACTCCCCTGGGCAGCTCCTCTTCCAGCACCTCGATCCCCACTTCGACCGCCCGTATCGCCTCCTCGCGGCCCATGGCAGGGCCCTGGGCCATGTTCGCTGTGCCGAGGGCCATCTTGCGACTCACCAACTGGGGATGCGGTTCCAGCTCCTCAGCGACACCGATGTCCACCACGACTACCCGCGCCCCCACGTGGCCGGCCAGGACGCTGATGCCCGCTCCCCCGCGCAGAAAGTTGTGCACCATCTGAGCCGTGACTTCGGAGGGGTAGGCGCTGACTCCCTCAGCCGTGACCCCGTGATCCCCGACCATGGTGACGATCACCTTGTGCTGGATCCTAGGCAGCGACTGGCCAGTGATGCCTGCCACCTGGATGGAGAGCTCCTCCAGCCGGCCCAGGCTGCCCTGAGGTTTGGTCAGGGCGTCCTGGCGGCCCCGCGCAGCGGCCATCGCCCCGGCGTCCAATGGCCCGATGTGGTCGATGGTCTGTTGCAGTCTGTCCACTTCTTCTCTCCCAGCGAGCTAAGGATGGTTACTTAATCCGCTGCGGCAGCCCGGCCCACGTCACGTACACCTCGTCCGCCGCCTGGGCCAGGAGCTGGTTGGCCTGCCCGGCGACGTCGCGGAAGATGCGACCCAACGGCGTGGGTGGCACCACCCCCAGCCCCACCTCGTTGGAGACGAGAATCACGTCGGCCTTTGCCTCCCGGGCTGCCCTCGCCAGGTCCTTGACCTGATCCAAGATCGCCTTCTCCCGGCCTGGGGCCGCTTCCTCTCCCTCAGCCAGCAGGAGGTTGCTGATCCAAAGAGTGACACAGTCCAGGACGATCACTGCGGCCTCAGCCCCCAGCTCCACTACCGAAGGTGTCACCTCTCGAGGCACCTCCACCGTCCGCCAGGCCGGAGGCCGATCTCGCCGGTGGCGCAGGATGCGCTGGGCCATCTCCTCGTCGCCCGCTTCTGCCGTGGCCAGGTAGACCACTTCCCCGTCCCCCGCCCGCGACCCGGCCAAGTGGAGGGCATAGCAGCTCTTGCCACTGCGCGCCCCGCCCAGAATGAGGGTCATCCTGCCCATCAGAAGGCATACTCCCGCTTGCTGCGTCGCAGCAGGTAGATGAAGAAGGGCGCACCGATGAGGGCAGTGATGATGCCTACCGGTATCTCGGTGGGAGGCATGAGCACCCGGGCCAGCAGGTCCGCCAGAACGAGGAAGATAGACCCTGCCAGCGCTGAGGCGGGCAGCAGGAAGCGGTGGGCAGGACCGAAAAGTAGCCGGGCCACGTGGGGCACTACCAGGCCGATGAAGCCCACCAGCCCGCTCACCGACACGGCGGCGGCGGTCAGCAGCGAGCCCACCATGAGCAGGGCCAGCTTGCGCCGCTGGACATCAACCCCCAGGTGGGCCGCCTGCTCCTCACCCAGCAG
>DAOUDQ010000069.1:0-1933 GCA_034431045.1 Dehalococcoidia bacterium
AATTGATCGGATGTGCCCACCTTGTCGCCGATGTCCTTGTCGGCGTCGGTGTCCCACAGTCTGATCACTGGGTTGTTCTGCACGCTGGAGAGCGGGTTCTGGATGGCCGACTCCAGGGGCTCGTAGTGCTCGGGTAGTGGGCCCTCCTTGAGCCCCTTGGGGGCGAATAGCCATCCCTTCCCGTCGCTCTTCATGATAAAGGGGTCGGTGCCGGCTTGGGCGCCGAGGCCGGTCTTGGCGGGGTCGGCCTCAGCGTCCGGTCTCTTGGTCGCCGAAAAGTCGGGCACATCGTAGCCCACCCACTTGCCTTTGTTAGCGTCCCACCAGATGACCTTCTTGTTCTCCGCCCAGGGCGTCCCATCCGGTCTCGCCGAGGCGCGATTGTAGAGGATGCGCCGATTGGCTGGCCAGGTAAAGCCCCAGTACGGGTAGAAGCCGTACCCGCCGGGGTCCTTCTGCCCCCGCCGCTTCACCGCCGGCATGACGGCCCCGGTGCCGTCATCGGCTGGGAAGAAGTAGCCAGCGAACAGCCAGTTGCCGCAGGCGATCGTCCCCGGATCGGCCGCGGATGCGATGGTGCCGAAGCCGGGGATGAGTTCGCCCTTCGCCACCAGCACTTTGCCGCTCGCATCCTTCACGTCCGCCAGGGCATAGCCATTGATCTCGCGGGCCACGAGCTCCACATCCGGCTCGTCCCCGTAGTCCCACGCCAGGTCTAGGATGGGGCGATCCTTGGCATCGGTCGAACCCTCGTAGACGTTCTTCAGGGCCCCAACCAAACGGTCGAGGATCCAGATGTCGGCCTTGGCCTCGCCGGGCCCCGCTGCCACCGCCGGCCGCCACTGGTTGCGGCGACCGCTGGTGACGATGCTGCCCGCCTTCTCCAGGGCATCAACCGCCGGCAGCAGGAACACCTCGGTCTTGATGTCCTTGGGCTCGACATCGGGCCCTTTCCAGAACGAGGCCGTCTCGGTCTCGAACAGGTCCATGACCACCAGCCAGTCGAGGTTCTCCATCGCTTTGCGCTCGAAGCGGGCGTTGGGCCCACCCACGGCCGGGTTCTGGCCCATGCAGACCATGCCCTTGATCTTGTTGGCGTACATCGCCTCAAACAGGCTGATCCAGGAATAGTTTCCGCTGGTCTTGGGAACGTAGTCGTAGGCGTAGTCGCTGTCTTTCGTCGCCGCGTCGCCGAACCAGGCCTTCATCAGGCTGGCGAAGAAGCGCGGCCCGTTGACCCAGTAGCTGGTGGTATCGAAACGCTTGGAGTAGACGGCGAAGTCAACGTCCGTATCGCGCGGGCAGCCGAGGTAGCCGGGAAGAAGGTGGAACAAGAGGGCCATGTCCGTGGAACCCTGGACGTTGGACTCGCCCCGCAGGGCGTTGACGCCGCCGCCCGGGATGCCGATGTTACCCAGGAGGAGTTGGAGCATAGCAGTAGATCGCACATTCTGAGTGCCCACGGTGTGCTGCGTCTGGCCCATGGCGTACATGATGGTGCCGGACTTATCCGGAGCACCGGTGGCGCAATAGAGCTCCGCCACCTGGAGGAACTTGTCTTTCGGCGTGCCGCAGACCTGCTCGACAACCTCGGGCGTGAAGCGGGCGTAGTGCTTCTTCAGGTGGGCAAAGACGCAATTGGGGTCGTCGAGGCTTGTAGCCTGCTTGACGACCGATACTTCCTTCTCGACCGTTACCTCTGTGCCGCTGACAGGGTCCGTCTCCGTGACTGTGACCGTCTGTTTCTCGGTCTGGTACTGCCACGATGTCGTGTCGTACGCTCTCTTCTCGGCGTCATAGCCAGAGAAAAGGCCATCGAGGTCGGCTGGGCCCTGGAAGTCCGGCTGGATCAGGGTTAGGGCGTTGGTGTAGTACTTAACGTACTCCTCATTGTAGAGCTTGTTCTGCAGCGTGTAGTTGATCAGCCCGCCCA
>DAOUDQ010000070.1:0-4252 GCA_034431045.1 Dehalococcoidia bacterium
GATCTCATCTCCCCCAGCTCACCGTTGCGGATCTCGTACACCTTCATGGCGGTGATGCGAAAGTTCTCCCGCTGCTCGGCGATTGAGGGGATGCGATGGCCCACAACGTAGTAGCCCTGCTCCACCTCGCGGATGATGTCCCGAGGGTCGCGCTCGCCGCCGGCGAAGCAGGTGTTGGACATCCGTATGAGAGGCACTAGCGCCGCATCGGTGGCCTTGTAGGAGCCGTTGGGCTCAGCCCCCAGCAGGGCTGCCGTCTGGCGGCTGTTCATGAAGCCGCTGAAGATGCCCTTGTCCACGTGGACGACCCGCTTGGCCGGTGTCCCCTCGTCGTCGTACAGGTAGTGGCCGAAGCCGGAGACGGTGGCATCGGTGAAGGCCGTCAGCAGCTCCGAGCCCACCCGCTTGCCCACCTGGTTCTCCGCCAGGTCCTTGAGGAACCAGCTACGGCCGGCATAGCCAGTCTCCATCTTGAGAGCGCGGTCGGCCTCGGTGGGGTGGCCGATGATCTCGTGCACCAAGAGGGCGTTGTAGTGGGGATCGGTGACTACCACCACGTCCTTGTCGCTGGCCTTCAGTGGGCGACAGTTGGCCAGGGTCACTGTGTCCCTGGCCAGGTCGAGGGAGAACGTCCTCAGGTCGGGCCGCTGGATGTGCTCCTCGTCCACCCCCTGGCTGACCGCCTCCCACCCTCGCTGGTGGCCCACGAAATCGTACAGCTCCTGACCGCCCTCCTTCCCCACCGCCACCACAAAGCACATGCCGCCGGTGATGGCCCAGCTCTGGTCGATGTTTGCCCCCTCGGAGCTACAGAAGAGCTGACGGCTGAGGACAGTGGAGGCGCCAACGTGGTTGTACATAACCTGCTGGTCGACGCCCTGCATGCCTCTGGAGACCTCCCGCACGTACTGAACGATCTCGTCTAGGGACAGCGAGCGGGGATCGATTTGATACTGGGGCGGCACGCTGTCCTGGCACACCTCGATGGGGGCCAGCTCGGTGCTATACAGAGCCTCGGCCAGGGGGCCCAGGTGCTCGCGGGTCAAAGCTTTGCTCTGAGCGCTGGCCAGGGCCCGCTGATAGGCGTGCTCGATGCCGGCGCGGAGGACGCGCTGGAGGCGGGGCAGGTCGGCGGCCCCCAACTGCTGGCCGAAGTAGCCCGCCGCCGCCACCTTCTCCCCGGCGATGACCCGCACGCCGAAGGAGAAGCCATAGTCCTCGCTGCTGAACTTGTCCATGCCGTTCTCGGCCGCGGCCCCCTTGCCCTCGCCCGCCTCGATGCGCAGGTCGCAGTAGCGCAGATGGCGCAGCCGCCGCGCCGAGCGGCGAACCAGCTCGCAGGCCATCTCGCGAACCTGGGGGATGACTTCGGTAGTTACCTTAGCAGACATGGAGCTCTCCTGGCGGTTGAACAGCAAGCAGGCAGGACCCCTCGTAGATGGTACCGAAAGGCGGGCAGGTTGTCCACGCCAGGACGGGATGAAGCGCTCCCGAGTTTTGGCAAAATTGGGGGCAAGTACGTTTTGACACTGCCCCCCCCGCCGGGGCTACCATGTTCGTGTGACGATCGTTCTCGAGCCGCGCACAACCGTGCGACTGTAGACAACCGCTTGGGCGCGGGCTGAGGAGCGGCGGGGTGCGAAAGCGCGCGTGTGCTGTTTTGATCATAGCAGCGGTGCTGACGGTTGCCGTCTTCGCGGCCGCGGGTGATGACGCGACGCCGCCGCGGGAGGGGGCCGCCGCGTCTTACGGCTCGCCCGAGTGTGACGTGAGCGGCTCAATAGCAGTCGAGTACACCGGTGACCACCCGTACAGGGTTGGCATCGGCTGGGTAGACGAGAATTGCCGCTGGCGGGTGCGGTATGAGGACCTGACCCCGGAGGAGTTTGCAGAGTTGGGCGCGGAAGCAGGCGGCGGGGCGGAGGAGAGGCTGGTGCCTGTACCGCAGGGGCCGGCCGCCTCGAACTAGAAGCGAAGCGTGACCGCCTGCTTCAGGTGGTCGATAATCGTTAGCTGCCTTTCCCCCCTAGAAGTGGTGTTGAAAGCATCACGGTCAGCCGCCTTTGTCAGAAAGCACGCTGCACCCAGTCGTTGTCCCCAGGACGAGAGCGTAAACGGCACTAGGAGGAGGCTTGGGGGAAGCCATGCCGACAGCTCGCCCTCGCGCAGCCCCTCTTCCAGCTCAGCCCCGACCGCGTCGACGGTCTTTTCCTGACCGGGCGGACCAAACCGCAGAAAGCACCCCTTAACTTGTCTCGGCGCGTTAGAGGGATTGTGAGCCCAAACCATCACGTAGCACAAGACATCTCGGCCGTGGAGCAGGTGAGCGCCCTCCCCGCCATACCTGATTTCGAGACGCTTCGTTCGCTCCTTCCGATTCTCAAGCCAATCTAGAATGCGTAGCAAGCCCGGGATCCCGCCCATCAGTGCGCCGAAGAAAGCTGCCACAGCAGTGATAATCTGAAACGCCACGCTTCACCCGCCTACCACCGGACCCCCAGCGCCCGCAGCCGGCGCTCCAGATCGGCGACGCCCTGGAAGTGGAAGGCCTCCATGCCGGCGGCCCGCGCCCCCTCCACGTTGTGGGCAAGGTCGTCGGTGAACACACAGGCGGAAACGGGCACCCCCAGCCTCTCGGCGGCCAAGTGGTAAATGCGCACATCGGGCTTGGCCAGGCCCACCCGCGCGGAGTTAATGACCACATCGAAGAGGTCAATGATGCGGTGATGGTTGGTGAGAATCTCCTCCAGGTTCTTGGTGGCGTTGCTGATCAGGCCCACCTTGTAGCGCGGCCGGAGCCTTCGGGCCAAAGAGACCACCTCCTCATCGATGCCCTTCCAGATGTGGTGCCAATCCTGGCGAATCTCCGGTATCGGCCGCCCGGCCAGTTCGTACAGCTTGTCCAGGGCACCCCTCAGCCACTCCCGCTCCGAAGCACGACCGACCTCCACTTCGTGCCACTCGGGGATCTCGAACAGAGCGTGCCAAAACCCGCCCCGAGGGAGGCCGTACTTGTCCTCCAGGCGGGCCATCTCCTGGCGGTCGAGCCGGCCAACGACGCCGCCGTAGTCGAAGAGAACCGCTTGAACCACCATCGGCGGCTAGAAGCCCTTGTAGCGATTGGCTATCGGCAGGCGGCGGTCGCGCCCGAAGGCGCGGGGGCTGATCTTCACGCCGGGAGGAGCCTGGCGACGCTTGTACTCATTCCTATCCACCATGCTCCTCACCCGCTTCACCAGTTCCTCGTCGAAGCCCATGGCCGCTATCTCGTCGATGCTCTTGTCTTCCTCCACGTAGGCCTCAAGGATGGGGTCGAGGGTCTCGTAGGGCGGCAGAGCGTCCACGTCCCGCTGGTCGGGGCGCAGCTCCGCCGAGGGCTCTTTCTCGATAACGCTCTGGGGAATAACCGGCTTTGGCGCCCAGCCGTTGCGATAGCGGGCCAGGCGATAGACCAGGGTCTTGGGCACATCCTTGATGACGGCGAAGCCGCCAGCCATGTCGCCGTAGAGGGTGGCATAGCCGGTAGCCATCTCGCTCTTATTGCCGGTGGCCAGCACCAGCCAGCCAAACTTGTTGGACAGGGCCATGATCATGAGGCCGCGGATACGCGACTGGATGTTCTCCTCAGCCACCCCAAACTCCGTGCCGGCGAAAGGCTCGCTGAGAAGGTTGAGAAAGGTGGAGAAGGGCTCCTCGATGGGGATAGTCATCAGTTGAATGCCCAGGCTATCGGCCAGCTCGCGGGCGTCCCTGATGCTCCCCTTGGAGGAGAAGCGGGAGGGCATGGCCACGCCCACCACGTTCTCCCTGCCCAGAGCGTCCACCGCGATTGCCGCCACCAGGCTGGAATCGATGCCCCCCGATAGGCCAATGACCGCCTTCCGGAAGCCATTCTTCAGCAGGTAATCGCGGGTGCCTAACACCAGGGCACTGTACACCTCACCGTCATCGCCCATGGAGGGAGCGCAGCGACGTTCCACGGGCGGCTTCTTCTCCGCCAAGGGCTCATCGGACACGTGCACCCTGGCCGCAGAAGTGCTGGCGCCAGAGGCCACCCTTTGCCTGCGCCGTCGCGGCTCGTGGAGGCGAGCTTGAACCGTCTCCTCCACGTCCAGATCATAGATCAACAGCTCTTCCTCGAAAGCGGCGGCCTGAGCCAGAACCTCACCCCAGGGGCTCACCACCATGCTGGCGCCATCGAAAACGAGCTCATCCTGCCCGCCCACCTGATTGGTGTAGCAGACGAAGACGG
>DAOUDQ010000071.1:0-1636 GCA_034431045.1 Dehalococcoidia bacterium
CTTCGCGCAGGCTGGCCGCCGCTTTCGGGTAGCTCCGCTCTAGCCACTCGATCTGGGTGCGCAGCCGCGCCATCCCCTCTTTTGGTTCGAGCTTCCACGCCGCCCGCAGCACCACCGCCACCTGGGCTTGCATCTCCTTGGGCAGGTAGCCCAGCACGTTGCGCAGCTTGTGCGTCCGGCAGCGCTGGACTGGATTGTGCGCCCCATACACCTCCTCAATCGCCTTGCGCAAGGCCTTCGAGCCGTCGATCACGAAAAGTCGTTTGCGACCCGGCGTCACGCCCCGCTCCACCAGCTCCTCCAGCAGCCCCTTCACCACCTGGGCATTCTCGGTGGCCCCCTCGGCAAGCCCAAGAACATGCTTCTTTCCCTGCAAATCAACGCCTATCGCGCAGATCACCTGGTGGCCGCCGAAGTCCTTGCCGTCCAGGTAGATCACCACCAGATCCACCTCATCAAAGCGCCGCTCACACAGCGCCTGGAGCGCTTCCGCACTCGCCTGCTGCACCTGCCGGCTCACCGCCGAGCGGGAGATCCCGCATCGGTCAACCATCTCGGGAACTACCTCCTGATAGTTGCGCGTGCTCACCCCCCGCATCAGGATCGACAGCAGCCGCTGGCGCAGGCCCTCGTCGTCCTGCATCGCCCCGTAGGCCGGGATTGCTACCTCCGCCCCCTCGCCGCCGCCCTTGCGTCGCAGCCGCGGCTTCTGCACGCGTATCCGCTGGCCACCCAGAGCGACAACACCTCTCTGCTCGCCGTGGCGCCGAATCGCCCCGCCGGGCCGGCCCGGGTGTGGCGGCCCCGCCACCTGCTCCGCTGAGATCGCCAGCACCGCCTCCAGCGCCGCCTTACCCAACTGCCCCACCAACTCCTCCACCGCCAGCGGCCCCTGCTCGATCAATTCCACCATCGGCAGCAGCGCTGCCCCCTCCCTCGCCAGAAACTGGCGCAGCGCGGCATTGCCCTTCCGACCCGTAATCTGATACGCTCTTCTCACGGCGGTTCTCTCCTTTCCTTTTCAGGATTCGGCTGGCCCGATTCTACCAGATAGCCCGAGGCTATCGAGAACCGGGCGGAGAGAGCCGCCCTAACCGTCAACTATGAATGGGACACCATCGACCTTCACCATCAACCACCTGGGTCTCTCGCCGATGCTGCGCAAGTGCCTGGCGACCACCAACATCATAGAAAGCTCGCTGTCTGGCGTGGAAGGCCGCACCGGGCGGGTCACCCGATGGCGATCTGGAGAGATGGCGCTGCGGTGGGCGGCCGCGGCCGCGCTCGAAACCGAGAAGAACTTCCGCAAGATCATCGGGCACGATGACCTCTGGATGCTGAAAGCCGTCCTTGATGACGGTCAGTCAGTTAGCAAGAAAGCGAATATTTCACTTGACGAGGACCGCGTTGCGGCCTAAGATACGCGAGAGGGTCCGCCCAACCTTACACTACGGGCGGGACATAATCGCCTACAGGCCCTCGACACCCGCACAAGGGTGCAACGAAGGTGCATCGAAATCGGGGTGATTTCAGCACTTGTGCGAGATGGAGACCGGATGGATCGTCCGGCGAGCGTCAAAATGGTGGCTTGATGACTGGCTTTTTCGAGACTGGGTGCTGTGGGGGAGACCATGAG
>DAOUDQ010000072.1:0-3832 GCA_034431045.1 Dehalococcoidia bacterium
GGGATGGGGTGTGCAGGCGCAGCATGAGCTTCTGGACCAGATCCCTCACGCACTTAAGTCTCTAGATGGTATTCCCTTCGAGCCGACAGTGTTCGCTCATCCAATAGCGTTCAACCTCTTTCCTCACATCGATAAGTTCACCGAGGACGGCTACACCAAGGAAGAGATGAAGATGGTGCTGGAGACCCAAAAGATCATGGGGGATGACACCATCAAGATAAGTCCTACCACCGTGCGGGTGGCGGTCTTCGTGGGGCATGGCGAAAGCATCAATATCGAGACGGAAAGGAAGCTGACCGCCGCTGAGGCTCGGGAGATTCTATCGAGTTCGCCGGGCACCGTCGTCATCGATGACCCGAACGGCAACAATCCCCGAAATGACCCGCTTGAGCGCACCTATCCTGTGCCCCTTGACGTCCGAAAACCCGAATATCGGGATATGGTACTGGTGGGGCGAATCCGGGAGGATCCAACCATCGAAAACGGGCTGAACCTGTGGTGCGTGGCAGACAACTTGCGAAAGGGCGCTGCGCTGAACGTGGTTCAGATTGCTGAGGGGCTCATCGAGCGGGGAAGACTTAATCCCTAGGACAGTCGGTCGAAGGGCGAGGCCAGGCATTCGCCTGGCCTGACGCCCTCGTTGCTACCCGTGCAACTGACCGATCAGAGCTGGCGAGGCATCCTCCAGCGCTACGAGCCCTGGCTTCCCGGTATCGCGATGGCGGAAAAGAGTGATCTGCCCATCCACCATGGCGGGCACGGCTCATGCATGACCGGGCTATGCGCTGGCACGCCGGCCGTCGCCATCCCTACCTATTCTGAACGCCAAAGCAATGCCCGCCGTGTCGTTGCTATGGGAGCAGTGGATATGGTGCTCCTGAGCGAGGCCGACCCGGGAGAGAAGCAGGTGTCGGTGGCAGAACTGCGGGCGAAAGTCAGGCAGGTTCTCTGAGGCGAGCCGTTTGGGTTGTTACCACCCGTCCCGATGCACCAGTTCCTCCAGGGGGATGCGGGGCGTGCCTCTGGGCCGGGGCCCCGAAGGTGGCGGGTAGCCGAAAGCGAGAACGATAGAGACCCGGTAGCCTTGGGGAACTCCTAGGACGCGCAGGGCGCAATCGCCGTCGTGCATTGTAACCGGACAAGAGGTAATGCCCTCCGCCCAGGCCGCCAGCATCATATTCTGGGCACAGCGGCCGGCGTCGAATTCACGACTGCCTTCCGGCAGCACAATGGCCACCACGACTGGCGCCGAGGCTATGTGCTGGGCGAACTGGCCGCAGGCAGCGAGCCCTTTTTTCTTCGGGTCCTCCTGAACGATCACGAAGCGCCATGGCTGTAGGTTCCTGGCGCTGCCCGCCATTCGCCCAGCCTGGAGGATGCGCCGTAGAGATCCCTCGGGAATAGGCCTGTCCTGATAGGCCCTGGTATCTCGCTTGGTACGAATGCAGGTATAGGCGTCCATTGCTCCTCCTCAATCTGCATCGCTAAGTTTACCGTGAGGCCCTGTTTTTGGACACCCCGGAGTTGGGGCCTCAGAACCGAAATGTCCCCATCGCCTGTTCGTCTGGGCCGCTTAGGTGGTCCAGTAGACTGCGTCCACCCTGGGGCCATTAGCGAGCTGGGACTTCTTGGTAATAGACTGTAACGATATTTTTGATAGACTATACCCCCAGGAGGTGAATTAGTATGACTGAAGCTGTTGCTCAGGAGTCCAAGCCCTGGCCGTGGAAGAGGTATTTCGAGGTGCACGACAGATCTCTTCGCGACCTTGAAGAGTTCTGGGCGGAAGAGGCCCGCAAGTTGGACTGGTTCCGTACCTGGGACAAGGTGTTGGAGTGGGATTTGCCCTTCGCCCGCTGGTTCGTGGGAGGTGAGCTCAACGCCAGCTACCTCTGCCTCGACCGCCACATCAAGAGCGGGAGGAAGAACAAGGTGGCCCTCTACTGGGAGGGGGAGCCCGGCGACACCCGCGTCCTGAGCTACGCCACCCTGTATCGAGAGGTCAACCGCTGCGCATCGGTGCTGAAGAACCTGGGCGTGGTCAAAGGCGACAAGGTAGCGATCTACCTGCCGATGATCCCGGAGCTTCCCATCTTCATGCTGGCGTGCAGCCGCATCGGTGCCATTTTCACCGTTGTCTTCTCCGGCTTCACCGCCCAGGCGCTGGCCGATCGGATGAACGACCTCGAAACTAAGGTCCTGGTCACCGCCGACGCTGGCTATCGCCGGGGCTCGCCCGTGCACCTCAAGCGGATAGCGGACGAGGCGATGGACCTTTCGCCCTCCATCGAGAAAGCGGTGGTGGTCAATCGGGCCGGCCTCGAGGTGGAGATGAAGCCTGGCAGGGACTTCTGGTATCATCACTTGCTCTCGGAGGCGGCGGACCGGGTGGACCCGGAACCGGTGGAGGCCAGCCACCCTCTGTACATTCTGTACACCTCGGGCACCACGGGGAAGCCCAAGGGTGTTGTCCACTGTACGGGCGGCTACATGGTGTTCAATCACTCCACCTTCAAGTGGGTGTTCGATGCCAAGGAAGACAGCGTATTTTGGTGCACAGCGGACATCGGCTGGGTCACCGGCCACAGCTACATCGTGTATGCCCCCCTGGCTTTCGGCGCCACCAGCGTCATGTACGAGGGCGCGCCTAACTACCCCGATCTGGGCCGCTGGTGGGATATCATCCAGACCTATGAGGTGAACATCATCTACACCTCGCCCACGGCCATTCGCATGTTCATGCAGGCTGGCGAGGAGTGGCCGGCCAAGTACGACCTGAGCAGCCTGGAGTTGCTAGGGACGGTGGGAGAGCCCATCAACCCAGAGGCGTGGCTCTGGTATTTCAAGCACATCGGCCGCGAGCGCTGCCCCATCGTGGACACGTGGTGGCAGACCGAGACCGGCGGCATCTTGATCTCCCAGGCCCCGGCGATCGAGCTGCCGCCCGCGAAACCCGGTTCGGCTAGCTTTCCCCTGCCTGGCATCGACCCCCAGGTGGTGAACGAGAAAGGCGAGCCCGCGGCGCCGTGCGAGCGAGGGCTGCTGGTCATCAAGAAACCGTGGCCCGGGATGCTCATGACCCTCTACGGTGACCCCGAGAGGTACAAGGAGGTATACTGGAGCCGCTTTCCCGGCAGCTATTACACTGGCGACTACGCTATTCAGGACGAGGAGGGCTATTTCTGGCTCCTCGGCCGGGCCGACGAGGTGATCAAGGTGGCCGGACACCGTCTGGGGACGCTGGAGCTAGAGAACGCCACTGTCGCCTTCGGCCCCGTGGCGGAGGCGGCGGCCGTCAGCAAGCCCGACCCGCTGAAGGGCGAGGCCATCGTCATCTTCGCTATTCTCCGAGAGGGGCACGATGCTTCGTCCGCGCTGGAGAAGGATCTCAACGCCCACATCCGGAAGACCGTCGGGCCGATTGCCACGCCGGAGCGCGTGTTCTTCGTTAATAAGCTGCCCAAGACCCGCAGCGGCAAGATCATGCGGCGGCTGCTCAAGGCGGTGGCCACCGACGCGGTCATCGGCGACGTCACTACTCTGGAGGACGGGGCCTCTGTGGACGAGGTAAAGGCTGCCTACGAGGCGCTGCGGAAGGAGATTTAGCTGCCGGCGCAGAGCGGGGAACAAGCCCAGGGAGGTATGAGATGACGATCACCAGCCCGTGGCCCAGCCAGGCACCCTACCCCAAGGGGCACCTCTCCGACTGCCTGCGAGAACACGCTGAGCAAGAACCCGATAAGACGGCTCTCATCGGCCCCGACGAGCGATTCTACAGCGTCGGGGAGGTCTGGGATGCCTCCCGTAGCATCGCGCGAGTGCTACAGGAGGA
>DAOUDQ010000073.1:0-1832 GCA_034431045.1 Dehalococcoidia bacterium
TACTTTGTCGAGGGGACGATTGTCGGCAAGTACATCTCGGAGAATATGCCCGGAAAGAAGGTAGGCAGCATCTACCAGAACGACGATTACGGCAAGGACGAGCTGGGCGGTCTGAAGAATGGCCTGGACCCCGACAAGAACGAGCTGGTGTCCGAGCAGAGCTATGAGGCCACCGCTGTCAGCATCCGGTCCCAGGTCATCAATCTGAAGGAGGCCGGCGCCGAGGTGGTGCACGGCGCCTGCATCCCAGGCCACTGTGCTCAGCTCATCAAGGAGGCGGACCGCCTGGGCTGGCATCCCCAGTTCTTCATCGGCTACGTCAATTCTGATCCTCTGATGTTCCAGTATGCCTCGCCGGAGCTCATGGAGGGGGGCATCACCCTCCAGGCCATGAAGCTGACGGACTGGACTGATGACCCGGTGATAGCGGAGCACCACCGGATTATGAGAGAGTACGGCGAATCTCCCCCGGGTACCTTCACCCTGATCGGCCAAGGGGCGGCGTTATTCACCGTCAGGGCTCTGAGCGCAACCTGTGACAACCTGACGCGACAGGGCTTGATGGACGCCATCCACTCCTCCTTCAAGGACTACCAGCCCGATTTCACCTTGCCGGGTGTCACCATGACTCTCAGCCCGACGGACCACTTGTCCTTCGAAAACATGAGGATGCTCAGGTCCACGATCGACGAGGCGGGCAAGGGCAAGTGGGAGTACTTCGGCGAGGTAATCTCGTTCAGGGATTAGAGGGCAATCTTTGGGGGCGGAGGGACGCCGCGCGGCTCGCCGCCTGTGTTCGCTCAGCCGCTAAGGAATCTCGATGACGCTGAGGAGCTCCTGAAGGCTAGAGCCGAAGGTCGCATTATGGACGACGGTGTCGAGCTTGAAGACCTCTAGCTCGACACCCTGGCCCTCCTGGCTAACGCCATCGCGTGGTTCGTGGTGGCCACGGGGTGGTGGTAGTCTGTGCCCTTGCCAACCCTCGCGCCTGCGAGTAGAATGGGGCCTCCCTTGAGGATCATTGTCCGTTGACGGACATGTCATCGCCCGATATAATGACGGAGCGCTACACGCGTTCGCAGGTTGTCGTCCTGATACGCCGGCCTGGAGGGAGGTCGCAAGCCATGAAAGTGATCCTGCTAGCCATCTGTGTTCTTACCATGGTTGCGGTGCCGTTAGGGACATGGATGGTGGGCAATGGAGAGACGGATGCCCAGGCCCAAGGTCAGGTAACCGTCGGGATAGATGCCGACCCAAGCGCTTCGCCCGCCAATACGGCTGACAGCCTGGGCTCCATCGAGTCCTGCATAGAAGTCGCGGCCGGCCAAGCGGTCGATATTGACGTGTTCGTCGACGAAGTACCTGAAGGGCGTGAGCTGGCCGGGTTCAGCTACAACCTCGGCTTTGACTCCGAGCGTCTAACCGTGACGGCTCAGGATCACATGATGCTGCTCAATGTCGCGCCCGGCAGCGGTCCCTTCGTCGACTTGAGCGACCCGGTTCCGGACGAGTCAGGCTCACACTTTGTAGCGGTAGCGGACTTCGGGACGGGTGACGAGGCGGGTCCCATAGCCGGCGTGCTGGGGCGCTACACCATCGAGGTGACGGCGGCCGCGGCTCCTGGCCTGGTTCCCCTCACGCTTGAGGACGTCGTCTTAGGCGACCCGGAAGCGACTGAAATCCCGGTCGATGCCGTTACGTGGGGCGTCGTCGCAATCGACGTTCCTTGCGGGCCACCCCCAACACCCACACCACCGGCACCCCCACCCAACGACGACTTTGACAACGCCGCTGTGATCGCCGGGCTGCCGTTTGTCGATCTCATCGACACG
>DAOUDQ010000074.1:0-1644 GCA_034431045.1 Dehalococcoidia bacterium
AAAGTGAAATGCGCCCATTCCGTCCCCACGATTCCTCCATGGTATCTTCAAACTGTGGTGCCAAAAATACGACTGCGTTTTGGAGACAGTTGACCTACAGTCAAAACAGGAGGATGCAACCATGAAGAGACGGAACAGACGATGGCTCAAGATCATTGGCCTGGCGTTGGGAGTGTTGATGCTAGGCGGGCTCGTTGGCGGCATCGTGGCCCAGGCCCAAGGGCCGACATATGGGCCACCCTACTTCAGAGGCCGCGGGTGGCGCGCCCCTCGCTTCCTTGAGGTAGCTGCCCAGGAACTGGGGCTGGAAGTCGAAGTTCTCACCGAGAGGCTGCGCGATGGGGAGACGCTGAGCGACATCGCTGCGGAACAAGGTAAGGGCCTTCGCGACCTGACGGATGCCTTCCTGGCCGCACAGGAGGAAGCTCTCACCGAGGTGGACGCAGAGGGCTACTTCACCCAGGCGAGGGCTGTCTGGAGCCTGCAAAGGTGCCGCCAGCGCATCGAGCACTGCCTGGCCGGATAGGGCTGGCATCGCCCCTCTCCAGGCGGTGCAGGGCTGGAGTCGGTGGCTGAGCTGCTGGGCACGACAGTGGAAGAGCTCCGCGAGGAACTCCAGGAGGGCAAGACCATCCCGGGACTGGCCGAGAGGCAGGGTGTGCCACTGCAGGAGATCACCGAAGCTCTGCTGCAGGCCCGACAGCAGGCGCTGGCCGACGCGGTGGCGGAGGGACGCCTGACTCAGGAGCAGGCAGATCGAATACAGGCTGGTTGGGAGAGGTAAAGGGACCTGTGCCTGCTGGGACGCGGGCCCATGGCTGGGCCCGGGCGCTTCGCTCCCTGGCAGGGTCGCCTGTCTTATGGTCCTGTGCCCCAACCGGGCCGCCGATCTCAGCCGATGCCCCCTCGCTGGTAGTGTCCCAACACCCTTCTGCAGGTTCGGAAGCTGGGGAGGGAGCCAATCGGACTGCGTATCATTCGAGAAAGCCTTCAGCGGTCGGCAATCAGCCATCAGCCCTAAGAGAGGCGCAGGGACCTGCTGCTGCAAAGGCCCGACTACGGGCAGCTTACTCAGGAACCGATGTGAAGCGAATGCTCACATAGCCTATCCGCAAGCCGCAAGCTGACCGCTGATGGCTGAAGGCTTGCTCTGAGCCGTACCCAGTGAGACTTATGTACTAGACAGAGGGCTATCTCTCCGCTATAATGGAGCGGGAGGGATAGCCCTTCGCTGTGTTTGCCAAGAGAGGCGCGTATGTGGGGTGTCTAATAGGGCGCTTTGAAGGGTGCGCAGTCATGTGGGGAGGATATGGACAGCGGATTGCGGGCAACACGCGGCAGCATAGCCCGTCGGACTGAGAGGTTCTGGTCTGGCAAGCACCTCGCTGGCCGCTTTCGTGCCGGAAGGGAGCTGCGAGAGGGTGATTGCTGCTCGACAGTGGAGGGTTCAATGAGGGAAATGCGGAGACCGGGGAATACACGCCTCAGTCGGCGAGACTTTCTGCGGCTGGCAGTCGCACTCGCCCTGGGGCCATTCTTGGAGGCCTGTCGCCGGGTACAGCGCCCCTTGACCATCGCTACCCCCTCGACCGGGCCAACGCCGCGACCCCGGCCGTCAGCCACTGCTGTCGCCCCTTCTGTCCC
>DAOUDQ010000075.1:0-1960 GCA_034431045.1 Dehalococcoidia bacterium
CTCCATGGCCGGCGGCGAGAGGATCATCCAGACGGCACTGGACAACTTCGGCCGCCTCGACTGCCTGATCAACGTAGCCGGCATCCTCCGCGACCGCATGTTCTTCAACATGACCGAGCAGGAGTGGGACGACGTTATCGCCGTCCACCTCAAGGGCCACTTCGCCTGCACCAAACCGGCAGCCGTCCTTATGCGCCAGCAGCGCTACGGCCGTATTATCAACTTCTCCTCCCAGTCTGGCCTCTGGGGCAACGCCGGCCAGGCCAACTACGGCGCGGCCAAATCAGGCATCGCCGGCTTCACCCGCGTGGTGGCCCGCGACTTGGGCCGCTATGGTGTGACCTGCAACTGCATCGCGCCCCGTGCCTTGACCAGGATGACCGCCGATCTACCGCAGAGACCCGCCCAGGCTGGACCCCCGCAAGAGCGCCCTGTCAGCGGCGGGATAGAGGAACTGCCGCCCGACTACATAGCCCCCATGACGTGCTATCTGGCCACCGACCAGGCCTGGAACATCAACGGTCAGATTTTCCTGGTCTACGGGGGCACGGTGGCTGTGTTGGCTCATCCCCTGGCGCAGCGCACTATCTTCAAGAAGGGGATGTGGCCAGTGGAGGAGTTGATAGAGGTGGTGCCCCAGATGATGGAGGGCATCCCCAAACCTGCACCGCCACCCGAAGAGCTTGAGGTGCCCGGCCGTCCTAAGACAGAAGCCCAGGCAGCTTCCTGAGGAAAGCGAGGTAGTCTAGGCATGGCAGACTTGCTCAAGGGCAGAAACGCTGTGGTCACGGGCGCTGGTCGAGGCATCGGCCGGGGCATAGCCATGGCCTTGGCGGCCGAGGGCGCCAAGGTGGTGGTCAACGACCCCGGAGTGGCCGCAGACGGCACCGGTTTCGACAAGAGCCCCGCTGACGACGTGGTAGAGGCCATTCGCAGCCAGGGAGGCACCGCCATCCCCAATTACGATACGGTGGCCACTGTCGAGGGCGGCGAGAACATCATCAAGACCTGTGTAGACAATTTCGGCCGCATCGACATCCTGGTAAACAACGCCGGCATCCTGCGCGACCGCATGATCTTCAACATGACCGAGCAAGAGTGGGACGACGTTATCGCCGTCCACCTCAAGGGCCACTTCGCCTGCACCAAACCAGCAGCCGTCCTTATGCGCCAGCAGCGCTACGGGCGCATCGTCAACTTCTCCTCTATCTCTGGCCTGAGGGGCAACACAGGGCAGGCCAACTATGGCGCGGCCAAGGCAGGCATCGCCGGCTTCACCCGCGTGGTGGCCCGCGACTTGGGCCGCTATGGTGTGACCTGCAACTGCATCGCCCCGTCGGCCTCCACTCGCCTGACGGCCACTGTGCCCGCGGCCGCGGGAGCGATTCGCGCTCAGAGGGGAATCGCTCAGCCCAGCCTTGCAACAGCGGGCGGCCTGGCGGAGAGGACCCCCGAGCACATAGCCCCTATGGTTGTCTATCTGTGCACCGACCACGCCTGGAACATCAACGGTCAGATCTTCCACGTGGGCGGTGGCACGATATCACTGGCCGCCACCGAAACGCCCATCCACAGCATCACCAAGAGCGGTAAGTGGACTCTGGAGGAGCTGGCACAAGTCGTGCCAACGGAGTTGCTATACGACATCGCCAATCCCGCACCTCCGCCAGAGGATCTGGATCTCCCCGGCCGTCCGGCCAAGCCCAAGGAGTAGAACCGGGGCTAGCCCCTACAAACAAGACACGAGCGGATGATGTCCCTGTTTCGTTATCCGCCCGTGTTTTTCTTACTGGCCGGCCACCTGCTCCCGCTGGTGCAGTATCTCCATCAACAGGAAGTTGCGGCCATCGCGCCGTACCAGGCCGCGGGGCACGAACCCCGCCTTCTGAAAGCAACGCTGAGCGCGCACGTTCCAGTCGAGGGTGTGGAGGAACATCCGTCGCAGGCCCTTCTCCCTGAA
>DAOUDQ010000076.1:0-1559 GCA_034431045.1 Dehalococcoidia bacterium
GTGGCGACCCGTTGAGGAAGCATCAGCGCTTTCGGGAGTCTTTGGAGGAGCTCCGTCTATCGCTGGGCAGGTCTTCGTCTTCGGGAAGGAGGCCGCCGAAGCGGCGCCTGCGCTGGCTGTAGGCCAGAAGGGCGTGGTCGATGTCCTCGCTGTCGAAGTCGGGCCAGTACACGTTGGTGGAGTAGAACTCGGCGTAAGCCCCCTGCCAAAGGAGAAAATTGGATATGCGCATCTCGCCCGCCGTGCGGATGATGAGATCAGGGTCGGGGATGTCGGCCGTGTACAAATAGGAGGAGAACACGCCTTTCTCGACTTCATCTGGGGACAGGCCGTTGGCCATCAGGCGGCGGGCAGCGTCTAGGATCTCCGCCCGGCCGCCGTAGTTGAAAGCGATGCACACGGTCATGCGGTCGTTGTCCTTGGTGAGTTCGATAGCATCGAGAACCTGCTGCTGGAGGTTGGGTGAGAGGCCGTCCAGGCGGCCCAGGTGGAGGAGGCGGATGCCGTTCTCGTGGAAATGCTTAGTCTCCCGCTTGATGACCCGGCTGAGAATACGCATGAGGCCCTGGACCTCCGGGCGCGGCCGCTTCCAGTTCTCGGTGGAGAAGGCGTAGAGGGTGAGGTACTTGACGCCGTAGTCGGCAAAGCGCTCGATGACCTGGCGAATGTTCTCGGTGCCAGCGCGATGGCCGGCCATGCGGGACAGGCCTCGCTGGCGAGCCCAGCGGCCATTGCCGTCCATGATGATGGCCACGTGGGTTGGCACAGAGACTAAGGAAAGGGGGGCTGCCTTTTGGACGGGTTGCACAGCCATAACCTTCATTCCACCGTTACCTAATACCTAACGCATGAGGATAACGTCTGGTTCCTCCAGAGGCGCTGCCTGAGCCCTCTTAGACCGCCAGCAGCTCCGCCTCCTTCTCCTCGCCCACCCGCTCGATCTCCTGGATGAAGCCGTCGGTCAGCTTCTGGAGCTCGTCCTGAGCTCGATACTGGGCGTCCTCGGAGATCTCCTTTTCTCTTTGCAGGCGGCGCAGCTCGTCGTGGCAGTCGCGGCGCACGTTGCGGACAGCCACCCGTCCCTCCTCCACCTTCTTGCGCACCACCTTGGCTAGCTCCCTGCGCCTCTCCTCGGTGAGCTGAGGGATCACCAGGCGGATGATATTGCCATCATTGATGGGGTTGAGCCCCAGGTCTGCCTTGTGGATGGCCTTTTCGATGGCCCCCAGGCTCTGGCGGTCCCAGGGTTGGATGGTGAGGAGGCGAGGCTCCGGCACGTTGATGGTGGCCAGTTGGTTCAGGGGGGTGGGAGCGCCGTAGTAGTCCACGCGCAAGTGCTCTATCAGGCCTGGGTGAGCGCGGCCGGTGCGAATGGTGGCCAGCTCCTTGCGTAGAGCCTCTACCGCCTTGCCCATGCGGTCTTTGGCATCGGCCAGGACATCGTCTATCATGGCTTACCTCCCGGTGCCAGGGCGGATTCGTGTTGGGCCACCAGGGTGCCTATCTTTTCGCCGCAGGCTGCCCGCGCGATGCTATTGGGCGCTCGCAGGTCGAAAACG
>DAOUDQ010000077.1:0-3986 GCA_034431045.1 Dehalococcoidia bacterium
GGCTCTCTCTGGGCGATCCTGGCGATGCGTCGCAGAACAGCGGCCCGCCCCACAGCCAGAGAAGCCTGGCGGGGCATAACCACCACTCCGTACACCTTGCCCACCCGTCTGAATACCCAGCGGATGAGCCAGACCGGGATAGGAATAGGGCCAACATGGTATCCATACCACTCGCTGGTAATTATCCAGCAGATGTCGGGGGAAAGGGGCCGCCGCTCGGCGATGACGGTCGTGATGAACATGCCGTGGTGGTAGGTCTGTAGGCCACGGCGGCCATAGTGATTGGTTACCAGAACGAAGGGGCCCTCGGAGGGTACGTTGTCCAGCCCCCGCACCTCCCGGCGGTAGGGGTTGGCCGCCATCACCCTCTGGCTGTCCTTTAGAAAGGAGCGCCGCCGTCCCAGGAGGAGGTCCAGGCCAAAGCGGGCAAGAGGTAGGCGGGGGAATTCATAGCTGGGTAGGCTCACATTTGCTGCACCAGTGCCTCGACTCATGAGGGCGTCCTGCGAAAACTTGTTGTGCCAGCCCTTCCTTCGGCGTGACTAGAACCGCTGGAGGCTAGATCACCGGCCCCTCCTGATATTGCCCGAAAACCTGACGCATGACGCCGCAGATCTCGCCCAGGGTGCAGTAGGCGTTGACAGCATCGAGGATGTAGGGCATCAGATTGTGGGAGCCCTGGCAGGCCTCTCGCAGTGCCTTCAGGCGCTGGCTGGCCAGCCCGCTGTCCCGCTCGCTGCGCACCCGCGCCAGGCGCTGGCGCTCGCGTTGCTCGCCCTCGGGGTCCATCTCCAGGAGGGGGATCTCGATGCGCTCATCCATAACGTACTCGTTGACACCCACGATGACCCGCTCCCCGGTCTCGATCTCCCGCTGGTAGCGGTAGGAGGCTTCGGCGATCTCCCGCTGGAAGAAGCCGGCTTCGATGGCGGGGATGACGCCGCCCAGGTCATCGATCTGGCGGAAGTAGCGGTAGCACTCCTCTTCCATCTGATTGGTGAGGTTCTCCACGAAAAAGCTGCCCCCCAGGGGGTCGACCGTGTTGGCCGCCCCCGACTCGTGGGCGATGACCTGCTGGGTACGCAGGGCCAGTCGGGCTGCCTTCTCGCTGGGCAGGGCCAGGGCCTCGTCCCAGGAGTTGGTGTGCAGGGACTGGGTGCCCCCCATGACGGCCGCCAGGGCCTGGATGGCGGTGCGCACCAGGTTCAGTTCCGGCTGCTGGGCGGCGAGGGAGCAGCCGGCAGTCTGGGTGTGGAAGCGCATCCACCAGGAGCGGGGGTTGCGGGCCCCGAAGTGCTCCCTTATCTCGCGGGCCCAGATGCGGCGGGCGGCGCGAAACTTGGCCACCTCCTCGAAGAAGTCGTTGTGGCAGTTGAAGAACAAGGAGAGCCTGGGGGCGAACTCGTCGATGTCCAGGCCCCGCTCCAGGGCCCAGCGTACGTACTCCAGGCCGTCGGCCAGGGTGAAGGCCAGCTCCTGGACGGCGGTTGAGCCGGCCTCGCGGATGTGATAGCCGGAGATGCTGATGGTGTTCCACAGGGGCAACTCACGGGTGCCGAACTCGATAGTGTCCGTCACCAGGCGCATGGAGGGCCCAGGCGGGAAGATGAACTCCTTCTGGGCGATGAATTCCTTGAGGATGTCGTTCTGGATGGTTCCTCCCAATCGCTGCCGCGGTGTACCCCGCTTTTCGGCGGCGGCGATGTACATGGCCCAGATGACGGCGGCAGGCGAATTTATGGTCATGGAGGTCGTTATCTTGTCCAGGGGCAGGCCAGCCAGCAGGATCTCCATGTCGGCCAGAGAGGATACACAAACGCCGCACTTGCCGAACTCGCCGGCAGCCTCGGGGGCGTCGGCGTCGTAACCCATGAGCGTGGGCAGGTCGAAGGCTATGGAAAGGCCCGTCTGGCCGTGCTCCAGCAGGTAGTTGAAGCGAGCGTTGGTCTCCTCAACGCTGCCGAAGCCGGCGAACATGCGCATCGTCCACAGGCGGCCGCGATAGCCGGTCGGGTGGACGCCGCGGGTGAAGGGGTACTCCCCTGGCCAGCCGACATCTCGTTCATAGTCGATTGCGGCGATGTCGCTGGGGTCGTACAGCCGCTGGATAGGCCGACCGGAGGTGGTGGTGAACCGCTGCTGGCGCTCCTGGTCGCCGTCCTCGATTCGTTTCTCCCAGGCCGCCCGCCGCCGCGACAGTGCTTTCAGCTTGGTGGAGTCGTACATTTTCCTCTCCCGCCCCCGCCTGTCTACGCCGGGCAGGGATGCTACGGCCAGGATAACATACTAGCTATCGTTTTAGTAACGACAGATACCAGCTATTGCCGGCCACGGCCACATCAAGATGGTGATTCACATAGGCCGCTAAGCTTGACAGATGTGGTAAAATCATTCATGCGTGTTAGCGTGTTAATGAACTAGGGGAGGGGAATGGTCGACACTCCGTTCGATAACTACCTGGATCTAGTGGAAGCAGCGCGAACCCTGGGCATTCATCCTCAGAGTCTGCGGCGCCTGATCAAGCAGAAGAAGGTTCCTGCCCTTCTCTTCGCTGGCAAGTACCTCATCGAGCGAGATAAGCTGGAGATGTTCAAGGCCAACTACGACCCTCGTCCCGGCCGCAAGCCCGTTCGCCGCCTCCTCTGAGCGTTCCCAGCGGCTACTGCTAGCTGGGGGGCTTGATCTCGATCTTCTCGTTGACGTCGGTAATGTCCATCTCCAGTTTGGCATCGAACTCCTGGCCGGACTCATCGGTCCCTGCCACGTGAGCCCGCAGACGCACAGGCCAGCCCCCGTCTTCCGCCAGCCACATATCGAGACTCAGCTCGTCTAAGTCGCCCATCTCCTCCGTGCTGCCAAACAGGGAGGCGAGTTGCTCGAAGGTGGCCTGGTCGATGCCGCAGTAGCGGCAGGGGATGTCGTTCACCGTCTCTCTCTTCTCGCTGGCGCAGGTCAGCCCGCCAGCCTCTTCCGAGAACCCCTCCCACATGGCGAGAGCAAGGTCCACGTCCGAGATGTCCTCCGTGAATTCCTCGGGGCCGATGACCAGGTCACCCAGCTTCGCCCAAAACTGGTTGCCAATGACGGTCATCGCCGCTTCGTCTTCGAGGCCACTAACGCGCATACGGATCTCGACCTTGTCCGGCGCCACGAACACCCCGGTAATTTCCATCTTCATAGTCTCAGGGAAAGCGGCAGGCCCTTGGCCTGCCAGGCCGCCCACGCTTTCGGCCAGGAGGCTCTCCAATCCCTTCAGCTCCATCTTGATGCTGTAGCGGTAGCTGTTCAGGTCGCTAAGGGGACCGGGGGCGAAGGCTGCCTCGGAGGGGGTAGGCGTAGCGGCGGGTGCGGCTGCTTCGGAGGGCGTGGGACTTACTGCGGCTGCTGGTGTACCTTCTTCCTCTTCTCCCCCGCAGGCTGCCAGGCAAACAACAGCTAAGATGATGGCCATGGCAGAGGCTAAGATTCGCATATGTTCGACTCCTTCCTGACAATAGGCAGATCCGCGTTTGCAAAAGTCTAGCACCCCAGGTGGCCCAGGTCAAAGTCAGACCCATCCCTTAAATTCTGCGATCCCTTGGGGAGGCGAACTATCCCCCTATTGCTACAACGATTCGAGGGCTGTCAGTCAGGCGGGGCGGCGGGAGAGGATGTAGTCGACGCTCTTGCGGTACCAGTCTTCCTCGATCTTGCCGCTGGCCATCAGGTAGTTGAGCATCGTCTCCAGACCGAGGATGGATATGAGGTTGTAGCCGTGAGCCTTCAGGCGGTCCTTGGCCCCCTCGTGGCGGTCCAGCAGCACCACTATGTCCTTCACCTTCAGGCCAGCCATCCCCAGGAAGGCGCCCGTCTCGATGATGTTGCCACCGCCAGTAACGAGGTCGTCGATGAGGATGACTGTCTCGCCCCGTTCGTATATGCCCTCTAGGAAAGGGGTGGTGGCGTCGCGGGCCTTGGCGGGGTGGATGTACACCATGGGCACGTCG
>DAOUDQ010000078.1:0-2537 GCA_034431045.1 Dehalococcoidia bacterium
TAGGCTCACCAACTTGGGGGCGGTCTGCGGCGAGCATTGAAGGGCAAGTATGCCTTGTCTGTCTGGGAAAGCCGCCCGGGAGTAGTAGGGGCTCAGAGCGCCCGCTAGCTGACAGAAAGGAGGGCACCACGTGGAAGACATACCGCCAGTCATCGGTCGTCCCAAAGGCCTCATGCGTGTCATAGTGCGGTACCCTGTCCTGCTCTATCGGCTCGGACTCCACCGACTGGTGAGTGGCAAGGTTCTGCTTCTCACCACGATCGGCCGACGCACAGGCCGCCCGCGGGTCGCACCCCTTGACTACGAGGAGGAGGAAGGTACCTTCTACCTCATACCAAATCAAGGGACACAAGCTACATGGTATCGCAACCTTGTCGTTCACCCAGAGGTGACCATTCAGGTAGGTGGGCGGCGGATGCAGGCTATCGCCACGCCTGTCACCGACCTGCAGCTGAAGGCCCACGTCCTTCGGCTTTTCGCTAGCCGGCGCTGGGCCGCGGGAGTGAAGAAGTATTACGGCATCCCGCCAGGGGCTTCGGATGAGAAGCTGCTGGAGTTGGCACCCCATCGAGCGGTGGTGGCGCTGCGCCCCCGCACTTCCTAGCCCCTGTGCTCGTCTTGTAACCGAGTGGGAACTTGAGCAGCAGGGCGGCGACGCCCAGAACGCAAGGAGGAACCATATGCTGTGCATGGTCGCTGGAACCCTGGTACCAGGTTTGCCCGTCGAGCGGAGTCTCGAGAACATGAGACTATTTGCGCAGTGGACACCCCCCACTGGTTTCAACATAAAGGCAATGTACTTCTCGGTTAGCACGGCCTTTCTTCTCGTCGATGTCGAGACATCAGCCGCTTGCTACGAGGCGCTCGAGCCTTGGGCGGGTTTCTATCAGTTCCAGGTCATACCGGTAGTCGAGGCTCCGCAAATGATGCAACTCAGCCAAAAGGTTGTCGACTGGAGGAACAAAGTCCTAGGGGGCTAGAAAGGGGCTCATGGTGACGACGCGGCTGGGCTGGGACATGCGCTTGGGACGTGTCGCCCTGGCAAGTGGTGTAGGGCCGCCGCAGGCTAAACGCGCAGCGAGGAAGGAGACACGAGGATGAACATGGTGAACGTGGTGATAGCCCTAGTCGTTGGCACATGCCTGGCGGTACTAGCGGTCGGCTGCGAAGAAGGAGAGGAGGAGAGGCCAACCCCCGCCGGCACGCCCGGCGCCACGGCTACGCCGACCGCCGTCGCCAGCCCGGGCGCACAGGTACCAGGTGTTACCGACACAGAGATCATCCTGGGACAGCATATGAGCCTGACCGGCACCTATGGAGCTGTCTTCGCCACTCTCCCCCAGGCTCAAGAGGCCTACTTCAATTACATCAATGACACCCAAGGCGGTGTCTGCGGCCGCAAGATCGTCCTTAAGGTGGAGGACGACGAGGATGACCCTGCCAAAGGCCTGGAGGCCGTCCGCAAGCTGGTGGAGAAGGACAAGGTCTTCGCCTTTGTGGGCAACGGGGGCGTCGCTGCTCACCCGGCCGCCTGGGAGTACCTGAACGAGCAGGGCATTCCCGATCTGTTAGTTGCCGGGGGGATCTACAGATTCTATGCCGACCCCGAAGGTCACCCCTGGACCGTCTCCGCCATACCAGACTACCGCCTTGAGGGAAGGATGTATGGCGAGTACATCTCCCGCAACCTGCCGGGCAAGAAGGTGGGTATGCTCTATGCAAACCACGAAGGTGGCTGGGATGGTCTGGAAGGTCTGAAGGAGGGCCTCGACCCCGAGAAGAACGAACTGGTCTCCGAGGAGAGCTTCGAGCTGACCGACGTTGATATCCGTACACCGGTCCAGAGAATATACAACGCCGGCGCCGAGGTGTTGATCCTTCACAGCGGGCCCGGTCCAACGGCCCAGGCCCTTAAGGCAGCCGATCGGCTGGGCTGGAAGCCCGACGCCGTCTTCGCCCAGTACTCCAATTCCGACCCGCTACTGTTCATGACGGTCCGCCCCGAGCTGGCGGAAGGCATGATTATGCTTCAGGCCTTCAAGCTAGCAGACATGACCGATGACCCGGCGGTGGCTCGCCACTACGAGATCATGCGTGACTACGATGGGCCCGCCCCCGGCAACTTCACCATCTTCAGCCAGGTGATAGCGGAAGTGGCGGTAGAGGTGCTCAGCAGAGCCTGCGACAACCTCACCCGAGAGGGCCTAATGGACGCTATCGAGTCTCTTCGTGACTGGCACAGCGACCTGGCGCCCGAGGGGATCAATTTCACCGTCACCGACACCGACCACCTCCTCATCGAGTCCGCCAGGTTCCTGCGGGTTGTCGTTGAGGACGGGAAGGGTCGCTTCGAGTACTTCGGCCCGGTGTATTCCATCGAGGGAGGGGAAGTCAAGGTCACCGGTGGGTAGGGCCGAACATGAGGCCCGGTTCGCCCTGGGTGCGGCCGCCAAGTCGGCCCTGCCGGCGGCGATCCAGGTGGAGGTGGATCAGGAGGCTAACGTTTGGGCGCCAGGCCTCATGGAGTTCGTAGCCGT
>DAOUDQ010000079.1:0-2259 GCA_034431045.1 Dehalococcoidia bacterium
GCAGACAATCTCAGGCGAATTGAGGAAATGGCATCGAGTGACCGTCTCGTTCGAAGGGCCTGAAGCCAGCGAGTCAGGGGCTCCGAATCCGTTCACCGACTACCGGCTCGACGTAACGTTCGCGCGCGGTGACCGGGTCTACACCGTCCCCGGGTATTTCGCCGCCGATGGGCGTGCTGCCGAGTCGGGCGCAGAGGCCGGGCGCATCTGGAGAGCCCACTTTATGCCGGACCGAGAAGGGACGTGGACATATCGCGCCACATTTCGCTTCGGCTCGAACGTGGCCGTCGCAAGGGACCCAGATGCAGGGCAACCGACAGCATTCGACGGTGCGAGTGGCTCTTTCAGAGTGGGCGCGGCAGACAGATCGGCCCCGGGCTTGCTTGCCAAAGGAATGCTTCGCTACGTGGGCCGGCGATTTCTGCAGTTCGCGGAGACGGGCGAGTACTTCCTGAAAGGCGGCGCCGACAGCCCCGAGAATTTTCTTGCCTTTGCGGATTTCGATCAGACGCCTCCCAGCCACCGGTTCGAGCCGCACGCTCGAGACTGGCGGGCCGGCGACCCGACGTGGCGCGGGGGCAAGGGGAAGAACATCATCGGCGCGCTCAACTACCTTGCCGGCAAGAACATGAACTCGGTCTATTTCCTGACGATGAACGTCAGGGGCGACGGGAAAGACGTCTGGCCGTGGACCAGTGATAGGGAACGCTTCCGGTTTGATTGCAGCAAACTCGATCAGTGGGAGATCGTTTTCTCCCACATGGACCGGCTAGGCATCATGCTCCACGTGGTTCATCAAGAGCAGGAGAACGACCAGCTCCTGGACGGCGGTGAGTTGGGTCCTGAGCGGATGCTGTACTATCGCGAACTGGTCGCCCGCTTCAGCCATCATCCTGCGCTCGTCTGGAACCTGGGTGAAGAGAACACCAACACGGACAGCCAGCGAAAGGCCTTCGCCGACTACGTTCGCAAACTGGATCCCTACGACCATCCCATCGTCATCCACACGTTTCCCAGCCAGATCGACGACGTGTATCCGCCGCTGCTGGGTCACCCGTGCATTGAGGGTCCCTCGCTGCAGTTGGGCAATATGCGTCTTACCCACGAGGAGACGAAGAAGTGGGTGAAGCGGTCTGCACAAGCACAGAGGCCGTGGTTTGTCTGCCTGGACGAGATCGGCCCCGGAAGGGTGGGCGTGGTGCCGGACGCCGACGATCCGGAACACGATGATGTCCGCATTCACGCTCTGTGGGGGAACCTCATGGCCGGCGGCTCAGGTGTCGAATGGCTCTTCGGATTGGGGTACCCTCACAACGACGTCACTTGCGAGGACTGGCGTTCGCGTGACCGCATGTGGGACCTGACCCACTACGCCATCAGCTTCTTCCAGGAGCACTTGCCCTTCGTGGAAATGGAAAGCGCCGACGAACTCGTGCAAGGCGACGCGGCGTGGTGCCTCGCCAAGCGTGGCGATGTATACGCAGTCTACTGCGTCGGGACGAACGACCTCCACCTTTCCCTCCCCAGGGGCGTCTACCGCGTCCAATGGTACAACCCCCGCGAAGGAGGGCAGCTCATTCCTGGAGGCACGCTTGAGAGTGACGGGCGAGTGAAGCTAGGCCCCGCTCCCCGCGATGCCGAGAAAGACTGGGCCATTCTGGTGCGCCGGACGCCCTTGAATCGATAGCTGGTCGAAGCGCGAAAGGGGTGTAAAAGGCGGTGCACAGGGGAGGCAGTGAGGCAGACTGACCACACCCGGGCTCCGCAATCGTGCCGCCGCTCGAGCCATCGCCAGGCACTCCTCGCTCCGTATCCAGTTTGCAAAGTCGTCCCCTATGGCCCGCCAGATGGACTCTCCGACGGCCCGGTGACAGCTCCAGCCGGGCCGTTTCATTATGTCTGGGCTTTGCCGCCGGCCGGTCGCAGGTGTGCTCACGGTCGTCGCAAGCACCGCCCAGGCCGGCCCTGCTCTGCCTTTCTGACCGCTAACCACTGACCACTAACGACTGAGGTGGCAAGCGCGGTGGCTATCCATGCGGGTGGATGATGACCTTGATGGACTCTTTGGCTTCGGCCACCAGGCGGAAGCCGTCGCCGGTCTCGGGGAGGCTGAGGCGGTGAGTGATAAGCTCCCGCACGGGCACGCGGCCGGCGCGGATCAGCTCCAGCGCCGCGGTGGCATCGGCGAGGTCATTGGCATACGACGGCATCACCCGTATGCCATTGCGCCAGAACTCGTTGACGGGAAGAGGCAGCTCA
>DAOUDQ010000080.1:0-2386 GCA_034431045.1 Dehalococcoidia bacterium
CCCCCACGTGACCAATGAGATCAAGGAGCGCATTCGCGCTGTTGGGCGGGAGAGCGACGCCAGCGTGTTCATTGTGGAGGCAGGGGGCACTGTGGGCGACATCGAGGGCCAGCCCTTCCTGGAGGCCGTCCGCCAGATGCGCAAAGAGGAGGGGCGGGAGGATACCCTGGCTATCCATGTGACCCTCCTGCCCTATATCTCCACCACCGGCGAGCTGAAGACCAAGCCCACTCAGCACAGCGTTCGCGAGCTGCGCAGCATGGGCATCCAGCCCGACGTCATCATCTGCCGCAGCGACTACCAGGTGACCGACGACCTGCGGGATAAGATCTCGCTGTTCTGCGACGTGGAGAAGCGGGCGGTTGTGCCCCTTCCTACTATGTCCACTATCTACGAGGTGCCGCTGGTGCTGGAGCAGGCTGGCCTGACGGCCTACATCATGGAGCGCCTGCATCTCCCGGGCGTCTCCCACGACCTGGCCGATTGGCAGAAGTGGGTGACGCGGCGCAAGAGCCCGCGCGGTCGGGTTTCGGTGGCGGTGGTCGGCAAGTACGCCGAGCTGCCCGATGCCTATCTTTCGGTGAAGGAGGCCCTGACCCACGCTGCTGTTCACTACGGCTTGGGGGTGGACATCCGCTGGGTGCCCTCGGGCGAGCTGGAGGAGCGCGGCGGTGAGGCCGCCTTGGAGGGGGTGCACGGCGTTGTGGTGCCTGGAGGCTTCGGTGAACGGGCCATCGAGGGGATGGTTCGTGCCGTCCGCTACGCTCGCCAGGAGGGGGTGCCCTACCTGGGGCTCTGCCTGGGCCTGCAGATCATGGTCATCGAATTCGCCCGCCATGTGTTCCAGAGCGATGCTCCCCATTCCACGGAGTTCTGTCCCGACACGCCCTACCCGGTGATAAGCCTCCTTTCTGAGCAGGAGGGCATCGAGGACAAGGGCGGCACCATGCGTCTGGGCGGTTACCCCTGCCACCTGGTGGCTGGTACCAAGACCGACGCCGCTTATGGTCAGCCAGAGGTAGTGGAGCGGCACCGCCATCGCTACGAGTTCAACAACGCCTATCGGGAGGCATTGGCTGAGGCTGGCCTCATCCCCAGCGGCCTATCGCCCGACGGGACATTGGTGGAGATCTGCGAGCTGCGGGATCATCCCTGGATGGTGGGTTCCCAGTTCCACGCCGAGTTTCGCTCGCGGCCCAACCGTCCCCATCCCCTGTTTCGGGGCTTTCTGGAGGCGGCTGCCCGAAAGGCTGGGCAGTTGCCTGCCCCGGCAGCCGCTGTCGAGGAGGCGTCTCCTCGTCGGTAGGGGGACTTCCCCATCCGTGCAAAAGCCGCTACAATTTGACCGCCATGGCTTTCATGTCGACTTGGCTTTCGGTAGGCACGCGACACCGGCGGACAACGCATCGGCCGTGGTGCGAACTGTGCGCGCGGCGCTGACAGAAGGAGGTGCACGTTGAACGACACCGTTCGCGGACTGCTCAGGGTTTTCTTTGAGGACACCCGGGCGCGCTTGCTTGCCGAGGCCGGGGTGAATCCGGCACGCTTGTTTAGCGACAGACGCGACGAACTGCGGGAGCTTGTGGGGCTTTGCATCAAGGGGGGCTACTCAGACGGCGAGCTGGCGAAGAGGTTTCTGTTCATCTTCACTGGTGGGGCGGCAGGTGTCGCTGGCGCGCTCGAGGAGCTGCTGGAGAGACGGTACCTGGATGCCCTGCTCTCCACTGAGCCCGAGAAGGTGCCGCCCGGCCTCATGGAGCTGGCCGTACGGGAGAACCTTCGCAGCTTCTTCGAGCTGTCTGGGAAGCTATTGGATTCGCGCCTGCGCGAAACTGTGGTTCCTCGCTACGGGGACGAGGTGGGCCATCAGCTGGCGGCGGGCGCGCTTGTCAGGGCCTATGAGGGGGCCGTCGACGAGTTGAAAACGGGATTGTTGTTGCCCCTGCTGGAAGATCTCACGAGGGTGCTGGAGCGGGAAGGCACTGAGTGGGATGATCTGATAGGTGCCTTGTGGCCCCACGCCACTAGGATTTACGACCTGGCTGGGGCCTAGGGAGGGGGCGAGCACGCTTGGCTGCGAGACCTGACGAGGCGCGTAGACCGTTCGAGGTGGTTTTTGTCACTGGCAGCACGCTAGCCGGGGTCAGCTTGACAGCCGCCGCAGTGGCGAATCTCAGACCGCAGCCCGCTCTAACGCAGAACCTGCTGGGGGTGGCCATCGTAGGCTTCCTGCTCGCTGCCATGTTCGCACACTGGGCTCTCCACAGGGCGGGCGGGTACGCACTCTGGACGCCCGAAGGCGTTTCGGTTAACATAGTAAGCGCGGCGCTGATATGCCTTTTGGTTGCTACAATCTTTATCGCGTTTCCCGAGGCTCGTGAGGCGG
>DAOUDQ010000081.1:0-4978 GCA_034431045.1 Dehalococcoidia bacterium
CCCTAGTCCTCGCGAGGGAATCTCCCCAGCCCTGGGCTGAGGCCGCCCGGCATCTCCAGCCAGTCCTTGCGCAGGGGATGGCCAGGGAAACCCTCCCACAGGAAGACGCGCCGCAGGTCGGGGTGACCAGCGAAGCGGATGCCCATCAGGTCGTACACCTCTCGCTCCTGGAGTTCGGCTCCCCGCCAGACGGAAACCAGCGACGGCACCTCTGGGTTCTTGCGGTCAAGAGCCCGCGTCTTCAGGATCAGCATGTGGTTGTGGGAGAGGGACTGAAGATGATAGACGAGTTCGAAGTGGTCCAAACAGTCCACTGCGGTCACGCCGATGAGGAAGCGAAAGTCCAGCTCGCTGTCATCGCGGAGGTAGGTGGCCACGACCACCAGCTTCTCGGGGTGCACCACCACCCACTCGGGCGTGGCCTCTACCACCGCCTCCGGGACGCGTTGGCTAATTCTCCCCCCTGCCTCCAGGCCATCAACCAGTCGCGACATCGCCCACTAGCCAGCTCTTGCCTTTCTCACAGCCACTCCAGCGCCTTCTTCCGCCAGGCATAGACCAGGCCAATGGTCAGGATGATGACGAAGGTGACCACCTCCACGAAACCGTAGACGGCCACCTTGCGGAAGGCCACCGCCCAGGGATACAGGAAAACAGCCTCCACATCGAAGATGACGAACAAGAGAGCAAAGAAGTAGTAGCGGAAGTTGAACTGCACCCAAGCGCTACCCTCAGTGGTAACGCCGCACTCGTAAGTGTCTTCCTTGATCGGGTCGGGCTTGTCGACGCGAATACGCAGGCGGCCGAGTAGCCAAGAGGTGAGGACAGCAGCCAGGGGGAAGGCGATGGCAACGGCCAGAAGAAAGCCTAATTGTCCGTAGTCGGAAAGCATCCCCTACCTAGTTTGTGAAATTCGTCGCTTAGCTTCGCGGTAGTATAGCATAGCGTGTACGTAGCAGCAACCATTTGGACTAGTCCGAGAGCTTACTCCACTAGGCTACCTCCTGTTGCTGCAACTTTGGACGGCCTGGAACTCGGAGCCTCCATCCACCGGGATGGCTTTGACAGGGAAGGGCATGCGCCGCTCAATGGCGTCCAAGAAGCCGCAGGCGGAAGTGGCTGCGGCCGAGCGTGCACGGTCGGCACGTCCCAGCGGCGATACTGCCCCCGCAGGGCCTGCACCGCTTCCATCAACTCCGGGCTCCATGCAGCTATCACCCACGTTTCTGAACGAGCTCACCGTTATTCTTGCGGCAGCGGCGCTGGTTTGACAGAAGGTTCCAGCGTGATCCATTATTTGGGCGTCTCCCTTCGGGCGTGGTGGTGGCGGTCACCAGACGAATTCGGCGCCGCTGGCCGCGGTGACCAGCAAGAGACACGCGCCCTCTGCCTGGAGCAAACATCGTCTATCGGTTCGACGGAGGAGTGATTATGCCCCCTAACGATCTCTACAAATTCGATCGCAGCGAAGCGCTGATGGCGCGTGCCCGCAAGGCGATCCCCGGCGGCATCTATGGTCACCAGAGCCCGGTGTTGCTCGTGCCCGGTGCCTACCCAAACTTCATGGCCCGCGGCGAGGGCTGTCGCATCTGGGATGTGGACGGCAACGCCTACATCGACTTCATGTGCTCCTACGGGCCCATCGTCCTGGGCCACAACCACCCGCGGGTGGAGGAGGCGGCGCACGCCCAGCGCAGCCGGGCCGACTGCCAGAACCTGCCCGGCGAGGTCTGGGTTGAGCTGGCGGAGTTGCTGGTTGACATTACGCCTGCCGCCGACTGGGCAATGTTCGCCAAGAATGGCTCGGACGTCGCAAGCTGGTCGCTTGCCGTCGCCCGCGCCCATACCCGCCGCAACAAGATCATCATGGTCGCCGGTGTGTACCATGGGACCCACCCCTGGTGCACCCCTGTCCCCACCGGAATCCCCGAGGCTGACCGCGCGAATGTCCTCTCCTTCCGCTACAACGACCTCGATGGCCTGCGCCGGGTGGCAGCCGAGAACCGAGGAGACGTCGCCGCTCTTATCCTCTGCCCCTTCCGACACGACGCATTTCACGACTCGGAGATGCCAGCCCCCGGGTTCCATGAAGGCGTGCGGAAGCTCTGCGACGAAGAGGGCATCGTCCTCGTCCTCGACGACATACGGGCCGGCTTCCGCCTTCACCTGGGCGGCTCGGGCGAGGTCCTCGGCCTCCGCCCGGACCTGATCTGCTACAGCAAGGCGATAGCCAACGGCTACCCCCTATCGGCAGGGCTCGGCCGCGAAGAGCTGCGCCAAGCGGCCCTAAGCGTTTTCTTCACCGGCACCTTCTGGTCAGCCACGGTTCCGATGGCCGCCGCTATCGCCACGCTCAACACCCTGCGTGAGGAGGGGAGCATCGAGCAGATGACCGCAATGGGGACGCGCTTCCGCGAGGGGCTCGACCAGCAGGCGCGCTCGCAGGGCCTGGCTATCAACCACACAGGGCCGCCGGCAATCCCCTTCATGACCTTCGGTGCCGACCAGGGAAGCTTTCAGCGCAGCCGGGTGTTCTGCGGCGAGTGCTGTCGACGAGGGGTCTTTCTCCATCCCCACCACAACTGGTTCCTCTCGGCAGCCCACACAGAGGCTGACATCGACGAGGCCCTAGCGGTCACCGAGGTCGCCTTCAGCATCGTCAAGGAGCAATTCGGGGGCTAGCGGCGCGCGCTCTGCTGTCAGGGACCCTCGGCCCATGCAGCCCGCCAGTTGGCCCAGGCCAGCGGGGTGATCATCGCCGACCTCAAGGAAGACTGAGGCGTGCTCATCGACCTCCACTGCCACACCTTCCCCCTCTCCGACGATAGCTTCCTTTCCCCCGCTCAGCTCATCGAGAGGGCCAAGGCTGTGGGCCTGGACGGCGTTTGTCTTACCGAGCACGATTTCGTATGGGAGCCCCACAAGGTGGGCGACCTGGCCAAGCGGCACAACTTCCTGGTCATCCCCGGCATCGAGGTGAACACCGAGGACGGCCACATCCTTGTCTTCGGCCTCAACCGCTACATCTACGGCATGCACCGATTACCACAACTGGCCCGGCTCGTGGCAGAGGCCGGCGGAGTGATGATCGCTCCCCACCCTTACCGGCGGCTCACGCCCCTCTTTCGTATGGACGATTTTGGTATGGACGATGACTTCTGGACGATGGCCCTGGAGCGAGCGGCGGCCAATCCAGCCCTCCAGTACGTCTCCGCTCTGGAGGCTATCAACGGTCGCTCCACCCAGGACGAGAACCTCTTCTCCTGGCAACTGTGCGCTAGCCTGGGCCTGCCCGCCGTCGCCGGCAGCGATGCTCACGAGCAGGGGGATGTCGGCACCTGTGCCACCCGCTTCCAGCGGCCCATCGCCGATGTGGAAGACCTGGTGCGGGAGCTCAAGGCCGGTCGCTTTCACGCCGTGAACCTGAGAGCCAAGAGCGAAGGTGGAGAATAGACATAGCTTTCGCCGCCAATTGATTGACCGCTTATCGTGCCTGAGGTATGCTCCTCCAGGCAGATGCAAGTTTTGCCCGAGGAGGTTGAGAGATGGCTGAAGCCTCAGTAATAACCGACGAGATGCGGGCGGCCATCGGCAAGGAATTGGAGTCGGTCACCATCGAGGTGGACAAGACGGCGGTCCGCATGTTCGCCCGCGCCGTGGGCTATACGGACCTTATCTACTACGACGAGGAGTACGCCAAGAGCAAAGGCTATCGCAGCCTGCCGGCCCCCATGAGCTTCCTGGGCCACCGTATCTTCAGGCCGGATATCCCCTGGCGCCCGGGCCATGTTATGCCCTTCAAGAGCCCCTATAGCCGCGTCCTCAACGGCGGCACCGATATCGAGTCCTATGAGCCGATCTGCGCCGGCGACATCCTCACCGGCACCGCCAAGATCGCCGACATCTCCGAGCGCACGGGAAGTATGGGGCCGATGCTGCTCATCATCGGCGAAACCACCTACAAGAACCAGGAGGGTAGGGTGGTCGCCAGGTTCCGCGGCACCCTCATCCAGTATTAGGAGGAGAGAGCATGAGCGAGCAGGTCTACTTCGAAGACGTTCAGGAGGGGCAGGAGATACCCTCGCTCACCGAGAAGTGCACCTCCCAGCGCCTGGTGATGTGGGCAGCCGCCTCCGGCGACTTCTATCAGATCCACTACGACAAGGACTTCGCCCAAGGCACTGGCCTACCCGACCGTATCACCCACGGCGCCCTCAAACACGCCTTGCTGGGCCGTCTGCTCCACGAGTGGGTGGGCGACCAAGGTCGGGTCAAGCGGGTGGCCTGTCAGTATCGCGGCATGGATATGGTGAATGAGGATGTCATCTGCCGCGGCCGCATCACCAAGAAGTCCCAGCAGGACGGCGAGAATATCGTGGAACTCGAGATTTGGACCGAGAACCCGAAGGGGCAGAAGACGACACCCGGCACCGCCGTGGTCGTGCTGCCGTCTCGGGGTTAGGAGGACAAGAAGATGCTCAGGCTGATCGGCATTCTAGCCACCGTCTTAGCGCTGGGGTTGGCGTCGTGCGGTGGGGACAAGGGAGGGCAAGAGTACCCACCTTCCGTCATTCAGAACTTCATGGACGCCTGCACGGCACAAGGAGCATCCCAACAGTACTGCGCCTGCGCACTCGATGAGATACAAAAGGAGTTCAGCCTAGAGGAGTACACGAGGCTGGAGATTGAAATGGCCAATACTGGTGAAATTCCGGAGGAACTCGCGGGTGCAATCGCTAAATGCCTTGAGTAGGAAGCGAGTACGGTCCCGGCCTGCCGGTTCGCGAAGGAATAGCAGATGGGCATGCTGGAAGGGAAAGTCATAATCGTTACCGGCGCCGGCCGCGGCATCGGTCGCGGCGTGGCCGAGCTGGCAGCGGCGGAAGGGGCGAAGGTCATTGTGAACGACCCCGGCGTAGCCGTGGACGGCAGCGGCACCGATAAGGCCCCCGCCGACGAGGTGGTGGAGACCATTCGC
>DAOUDQ010000082.1:0-4431 GCA_034431045.1 Dehalococcoidia bacterium
GCTCCCGCGGCCGTGCTTCTCCCATCCTAAAGCGCCGCAGCCACGTTACGGTGGTAGTGGAGGAGGTTGAACGCTAGCATGGGTCAGAAGGTTCACCCTCACGGTTTTCGCCTCGGCTATATCTACGGTTGGCAGAGCAGGTGGTTCGCCGAGAAGTACTACACCGGCCTTTTGCACGAGGACCTGACTATCCGGCACGTCCTCAGTCGAATGCTGACCGACGCTGGTGTGTCCAACGTGGAGATCGACCGTAACGCCAACCAGGTCACGGTGACTATTCACACGGCACGGCCGGGCATAGTGATCGGCCGCGGCGGCCAGCGGGTGGACGAGGTGCGCAAGGAGCTGGAGAGGCTGACCAGCCGGCGCACGCGGGTGAACATCGTCGAGATCCGCATGCCGGAGATGGACGCTGCTCTGGTGGCCAGGGCGGTGGCAGATCAGTTGGCGCGGCGAGTGTCCCATCGGCGGGCGATGAAGCAGGCGGTGGCCCGAACTATGCAACGGGGGGTCGAGGGTATCAAGATCAAGGTGTCAGGGCGTCTAGGTGGCAGCGAGATGTCGCGCAAGGACACGGAGATGGTGGGGCGAGTGCCCTTGCACACCCTGAAAGCGGACATTGATTACGGCACCGCCGAGGCCCACACCACCCTCGGTCGTATCGGTGTCAAGGTTTGGATTTATAAGGGCGATATTGTGCCCGAGGCTGAGAAACGACCCGAAGAGGAGGGATCCCCCTCGCCCAGCCCTGGGGAGTGATCAGCTATGCTGCAGCCTAAGCGAGTGAAGCATCGGAAGGCTCATCGAGGCCGCCGCGCCGGCAAAGCCAGTGCCGGCAACAGGCTGACCTTCGGCGAGTTCGGCCTTCAGGCCCTGGGACACACCTGGATGACCGCTCGCCAGATCGAAGCCGCCCGTCGTGCCATCACCCACCACATTCGCCGTGGCGGCAAGGTGTGGATCTGCGTCTTCCCGGATAAGCCCGTCACAAAGAAGCCAGCGGAGACGCGCATGGGCAGCGGCAAGGCTGCCCCCGACCACTGGGTGGCGGTGGTCAAGCCGGGGAGGATTCTGTTCGAGATCGCTGGCGTGCGGGAGGATGTGGCACGGGAGGCCATGCGTCTGGCCTCGCACAAGCTGTCTATCCCCACCCGGGTGGTGGCTCGCGAGGCGACGGCCTAGGGGGTAGTGGTGACAAGGGTCAACCGAATGGCTGACGAGATTCGCCGCCTCTCCGATGGCGACCTGGCCAAGGAGCTGGAGGAGGCCCACCGCCGTCTCTTCTCCCTGCGCCTGCGCTGGATGACCCGCCAGGAGTCTAACTACCGGCTGATCAGTCAGATTAAGCGGCGGATTGCTCGCCTGAAGACCATCCAGAAGGAGCGGCAGTTGGCCAGCCTGGCGGCTGCCGAGAAGGAGTAGGATGGCCAAAGTGCGCTACGGTGGCCGGAAGACCCGTGTGGGGGTGGTGGTCAGCGACAGGATGTCGAAGACGGTGGTAGTGGCGGTGGACGCCCTCAAGCGCCATCGTTTGTATAAGAAGATCATGCGGCGGGTGAAGCGCTACAAGGCCCACGATGAGGAGAACGCCTGCCAGGTGGGCGATAAGGTGCTCATCGTGGAGACGCGGCCCTTATCGCGGGACAAGCGCTGGCGCGTAGCCGAGATCCTGGCCACCGCTGCCCTGCCCAAGGAGGAGAGAGCCGTCATCGAGGAAGAAGCGGCTGCCGAACTGAGGGAGCTGGAGGACGTAACGGTTGCTGAAGCCCCGCCGCCAGAGGAGGAGGCACCACCCACGGAGGAGGAGGTAGTGGCCGAAGAGGAGCTGCCAGCGGCGGCTGAAGAAATCGAGGACGCGCCGCCGCCAGAGGAAGAGCTGCCGCCGGCGGAGGAAGAGCAGGCGCCGGAAGAGGAGCCGTCGCAGGCTGAGGAAGAGCAGGCGCCGCCAGAAGAGGAGGCGCCGCAGACTGAGGAAGGGGAGCAGCCTCAGGAGGAAGAAACGCAGGAATCATGATCCAGTCGTCCACGCGCCTCAAGGTGGCCGACAACACCGGTGCCCGCCAGATCATGTGCATTCGGGTGCTGGGCGGCTCACGCCGTCGCTATGCCCGCGTGGGCGACGTTTTTGTCGGCACGGTCAAGCAGGCTGTCCCCGGCGCTTCGGTGAAGAAGGGCGAGGTGGTCAGAGCGGTGGTGGTGCGGGTGGCCAAGACCTACGGCCGCCCCGATGGCAGCCACATCCGCTTCGATGACAACGCCGCGGTCATCCTGGCCGATAACCTCAATCCCAGGGGCACCCGCATCTTCGGGCCGGTGGCTCGCGAACTGCGGGAGAAGAACTTTATGAAGATCGTGTCCTTGGCGCCGGAAGTGGTGTAGCCATGGCCAAGGTCAGGCGGGAAGACACAGTACTGGTCATTAAGGGTAAGGACAGGGGTAAGACGGGCGTGGTCCGTCAGGTGATACCTCGCCAGAGCCGGGTCATTGTCACGGGCGTGAATATAGTGAAGCGTCACATGCGACCGCGCGCCCAGCGCCCCGGAGGGATCATCGAAAAGGAGGCGCCCATCCACGTGTCCAACGTCATGATCATCTGCAAGAGCTGCAACAAGGCAACGCGGGTGGGATTCCGCTTGCGTGAGGGCGGCAGCAAGGGGCGCTTCTGCCACCACTGCGACCAGCCCCTGGACTAGGAGTGGTAGCGATGGCGCCCAGGCTCAAAGAGCGATACCGAGAGGAAGTGGTGCCGGCCCTTATGAAGGAGTTCGGCTACGAGAACGTAATGCAGGCGCCCCGCCTGGAGAAGATAGTGCTCAACGTGGGCCTGGGAGAGGCCATCCAGAACCCGAAGGCCCTGGACTCGGCGGCCGAGGACGTGGCCACCATCAGCGGTCAGAAGCCGGTGATCACCCGTGCCAAGAAGTCTATCGCCGCCTTTAAGGTGCGCAAGGGGATGTCTATCGGCCTTACGGTGACGGTGCGGGGCGACCGTATGTACGAGCTGTTCGACCGTATGGTGAACGCCGCCCTGCCCCGCATTCGCGACTTTCAGGGGGTTTCGCCCTACTCCTTCGATGGCCGCGGCAACTACAGCCTGGGCATCAAGGAGCAGTTGATCTTTCCTGAGGTGGACTACGATAAGATCGACCGCATTCGCGGCCTTCAGATGACGGTGGTAACCACCGCTAGGAGCGATGAGGAGGGCAAGCGGCTGCTGGAGCTGTTGGGCATGCCCTTCGCCCGTAGCTGAGCCTGCTTGGCGGCAAGCAGGCCAAGGAGGGAGTATTGACCCGTAAGGCCCTTTACATTAAGGCCTTCTACAAGGAACCGAAGTACGAGGTGCGGCGGAAGAATCGTTGCAGGCTGTGCGGGCGGCCGCGGGCCTACATGCGCCTGTTTGGCCTCTGTCGTATCTGCTTCCGCCAGCTAGCGTTAGAGGGCAAATTGCCAGGGGTCAAGAAATCCAGTTGGTAGGGAGTGATGCGTATGGTGACCGACCCCATTGCCGATATGCTCACGCGCATTCGCAATGCTCTAGTGGCTGGGCACGAGTCTGTTCAGGTACCAGCCTCCAAGATGAAGATCGCTATCGCCAAGGTGCTCAAGAGAGAGGGCTTTATCAAGGAGTTCGAGGTAGTGCGCGACGGCGTCAAGAGGGCCATCCGCATCGACCTGGCTTACAGCGGCAAGAAGGAGTCCGTTATCAGCGGTCTGCGGCGGGTAAGCAAGCCCGGCCTGAGGGTGTATGTGCAGAAGCGGGAGATCCCCCGCGTCTACGGCGGCCTGGGCATCGCTATCCTCTCCACCCCTCAGGGGATAATGACCGGACAGGATGCCTGGCGCCGGCAGGTGGGTGGCGAGGTCCTCTGCTACGTATGGTAGGGAAGAAGAGGTAATGTCTCGCGTAGGCCGACAGCCGATAGTCGTTCCCGCGGCGGTGAAGGTGCATATCGAGGGGAACCGAGTCACCGTAGCTGGCCCCAAGGGGGAGCTCAGCCGCCAGTTTCACCCTGAGATCGGCATTCGTCTGGATGATGGCCAGCTCTTGGTCAGCCGAGCCAGCGACCGGCCGCAGCATCGCTCGCTGCACGGCCTGACTCGCAGTTTGCTGGCCAACATGGTCACTGGCGTCAGCGAAGGTTTCACCAAGGTGCTGGAACTGCACGGGGTGGGCTATCGAGCCAGGATGGAGGGGCAGAAGCTGGTGCTCCAGGTGGGCTACTCGCGGCCAGCGGAGATAACGCCGCCGCCTGGGATCACCCTGACGGTGGAGGGCACCAGTCGGGTGGTGGTTCAGGGCATAAGCAGGGAGCTGGTGGGCCAGATGGCGGCCGATATTCGTGCTGTGCGCCCGCCGGACCCGTACAAGGGCAAGGGCATCCGCTATCAAGACGAGAGGGTCCGCCGCAAGGCCGGCAAGGCGGGCAAGGC
>DAOUDQ010000083.1:0-9036 GCA_034431045.1 Dehalococcoidia bacterium
CACCAAGAGACTCCACAACGGCCTGCAAGGCAAGGTGACTTTGCTTCGCCGAGAGGATGTCGAGCGCTACTGGCTCCACAACGAACGGGCAGCACGTGCGATAGAGCTGGCCTTTGGTGCCCCGGACATCTTGGTGGTTCACGACCCCCAGGTGATGGCAGTCCCCGCCTTCCTGCACAATGGCACCCGCACGGTATGGCATTGCCACATCGATCTCACCGCGCCATGTGAGGATGTCCAGGCTCGGCTGCTGCCGCTGACCCAGTTCTACGTCCGCTGTGTGGTGAGCATGCATCACTATGCTGTGTCTGGCATGCCTCACGACAGGGTCTCGGTGTTCCCCCCAGCCATCGACCCGTTTAGCCCAAAGAATGTCCCCCTATCTCTCGAGGACGCCCGCCAAATCGTAGCTCGACTGGGCATTGACGCCTCACGGCCGCTGGTTACCCAGGTGTCGCGCTTCGACCCCTGGAAGGACCCGTGGGGCGTTGTGGATGCCTACCGGCTGGCGAAGAGGCACGTGCCTGAGCTACAGCTGGCCCTTGTTGGGGCCCTGACCGCCGTGGACGACCCCGAGGGCGTGGAAGTAGGGCAGTCGGTTTGTTCGTACGCGGGCGACGACCCCGACATCCACATCTATCCCGAGCCCGAGGTCGGAGGCGACGACACGACCGTCAACGCTTTCCAAACGGCCTCCAATGTCGTCATCCAGAAATCGATACGGGAGGGTTTCGGCCTGACGGTGGCGGAAGCGATGTGGAAGGGGACGCCTGTCATTGGAGGCGACTGCGGTGGCATTCGGCTGCAAATCGAAGACGGGGTCAACGGCTACCTTGTAAGCAACGCCGTCCAGTGCGCACAGAGAATCATCGACCTGCTCGATGACCCCGATCGGGCAAGGGTGATGGGCGTCGCCGCCAGAGACAGCGTACGACGAAGGTTCCTCATGCCGCGGCTTCTCCTCGACTACGTACGGCTCTTTCAGCAGATTGTAGATGGACAGTCCCCTCAGCCCCAGGGGTGTACAGGGGCGCAAGCCACAGCGCTGGCTGCCCTCTTGGCGCAGACGGCTCAGGGAGCTGATACCAGGACGATGACGGAGCTCCGCAGCTAGCTCGTCGCTCTGCGGCCATTCGGTCCACGGCGAAAACCCGGCTCATGCTGGGGCATCAGTCCTCCGCCACTAGCACGAACTCCTCGCGAGGGGCTCCGCAGGACGGGCAGGCTTCGGGCACAGGGGTCTGCCGGTACCAGAGCTCGCCACAGCGCAGGCACCTCCACATGATCTCCAGGGTGGCCGTGCGGTGGGTCGCATCGACCCCCTCGCTCTCTGATGAAGGCTCCGGCCGCTTCTCGTCCCTCATCGTCGTCATCCTTCCCTGGGCTCGCCTGCTTTAAAGGCTCCACAAAGCGACCAGCTCACTCAGAACTTTGCCTCGGCTCACTGCCTGTTCCTCTCGGTGTCCCTCCACCTCCGGGGAAATCTCGCCCTACGGTTCGCCGAGCGATGGCGCCGAACTGTTGGCTCTCCAATGCCCGTCATGGCGTCAGGCGGCGCGGAACCAGTCGCAGACCTCCTCGGGCAGGTCGCGGGCGAAAGCCTCGTGGAGGCTGCTGTCCAGGCAGGACTTGAGCACGCAGAAGACGCAGCCACAGCGGCGCACCGCCTCGTCGGCAGCATCGACGGCCAAAAGGTCCAGGCCGCCCAAGGTCTTGTCGGGCATGCCGATGGCATCCAGGCCCGCCGATGCCCATCCGATGAAGGTCTGGCTGTCGATGAAGGGGTCCGCCTCCGGTCGGCAACGCTCGAAGAGACAGAAGAGCTCGGCAGGCAGATAGGTCTGAATGCTGACCGCTCGCTCTCGGCAAAGCACCTCAGCCAGGGCGCGCATCACCGCCAGGGTCGCTGCCTCAGCCTCCTCGAAGGACGCCAGCTTCCCTCTCGCTTGCACCTGGACAATGAACTCTCGGTACTGCATCTCGCCGCTCCCCCTCTTGGGCTAGATGAACTGCCCCTTCAGGCTCTCGTACTGTTCGATCGCCGGCGCCTTGGCCAGCTCCAGTAGTCGACTGACCGGCGAGCCGTCCTCCAGGGCCTTCACCTGATCCTCGTAGGTTGGCACCCCCTCCACCTGGTAGATGACGCCCACGGGAATGCGCTCGCCCCACTCCTGCGCTTTCTGCCAGGCCGCGCTGCGGTCGCTGGGGTCGTAGCCCTCTTCCTCTTCCAGATGATAGATCCTCTCGCGGTACCAGGCGTAGGTGTTCACCCGATTGAAGGTGACGCAGGGCTGGAGCACGTCGATCAGGGCGTAGCCCCGGTGGCGGACGCCCTTGGCGATGACCTGGGCCATGTGCTTGGGGTCGCCGGAGAAGGAGCGGGCGATGAAGGTGGCCCCCGCGGCCAGGGCGATGGCCGCTGGGTTGAAGGCCGCTTCGATGGCGCCGTCGGGCGAGGTGGTGGTGATGAAGCCGGCATCGCTGGTGGGCGAATACTGGCCCTTGGTCAGGCCATAGATCTGGTTGTTCTCCACGATCTGGGTGATGTTGGGGTTGCGGCGGCAGGTGTGCACGAAGTGATTGCCGCCGATGCCGTAGGAATCGCCGTCGCCGTTGACTACGATGACGTGCAACTGGGGGTTGGCCAGCTTGGCTCCGGTGGCCACCGCCAGAGGCCGGCCGTGGATAGTCATGTAGCCGTTGGCATTCATGTAGTCGGGAAGCTTGCTGCCGCAGCCGATGCCCGAAACCAGGAGCACCTGGTGGGGGGCGATCTCTAGGTCGGCCAGGGCCACCTTCAGCGCCTTGAGGATGGCGAAGTCGCCGCAGCCAGCGCACCAGGTGACCTCCACCGTGGTGTCATAGACCTTGGGGTCGATCGTTGTGATCATCGCTCACCTCCTACTGCAACTCGGCCAAGATGTCCTCGGGCGAGAAGGGTCTGCCGTCGTACTTGTTGATAGTTCGGCCCACGCTGAGCCCCGTGGACATTCGGATCAAGCGGGCCAGCTGCGACGTGTAGTTCTGCTCCACCGCTACCGTGTCGCGACAGGCCTTCAGCATGCGGGCGGCCTCATCCTCGGGGAAGGGCCAGAGGTCGCTGAAGTGGATCAGGTTGGCACTGCCCCCGTTAGAACTCAGCAGGTTGACTGCCTCCCGGCAGGGCCCATAGCTCGACCCCCAGCAGACCAGGGTCAGGTCGGCCTGTTCCGGGCCGTAGCGCTTGGGCGGACGCATCTCCGCCGCTGCCGCAGCCAGCTTGCGCATGCGCTTGTCCATCATCCGCCGCCGGTTGGTGATCTCCTCGGTGATGCGGCCGTACTCGTCGTGCTCGTCGCTGCTGGCAGCGTAGACCGCCTTGGGGTGACCCGGCGCCGCCCGTGGCGAGATGCCCGAATCAGTAAGGGCAAAACGACGGTAACCGTCCTCCAGCCGTTCCAGATCCTCTGCCGAAAGGAACTGGCCCCGGTCGATGCTCACCGTCGAGAAGTCGATGACTCCCTTGTCCAGGGTGCGCAGGGAGCTGGCTAGAAACTGGTCGGAAAGGATGATCACCGGACACTGGTAGCGCTCGGCAAGATTGAAGGCCCGCCAGCCGACCTCGAAGCACTCCTCCACCGTGCCCGGCGCCAGCACGACACGGGGGGACTCCCCCTGGGAGGCGTTGATAACGAAGAGCAGGTCTCCCTGCTCGGTGCGGGTGGGAAGGCCGGTGGACGGTCCGCCCCGCTGGGCCTCCACCACCACCAGCGGCACCTCGGTCATGCCCGCCAGGCCCAGAGCTTCCGCCATGAGGGAGAAGCCGCCGCCAGAGGTGGCTGTCATCGCCCTGGCTCCCGCGTAGGAGGCACCGATGGCCATGCAGACGGCGGCGATCTCGTCCTCAGCGTGCTTGGTGACGATGCTCAACTCGCGGGGCAAGGCCGATAACCACTCGATGATGGAGGTGGACGGCGTCATCGGGTAGGCCGACATAAACCGGCAGCCCCCGGCTAGAGCCCCCAGGCTGATGGCCTGGTTGCCATTGATCAGCATGCGCGGCGGCGCCTCCTGGGGCTTCAGCTTGTAAGGGAAAGCGGCGGCGTAGCGTTCCTGCGCCTGGTGATAGGCTGTCCTCGCCACCGCCAGGTTGCTCTCCACCACCTGCGGTCCTTTCACCTGGAAGTTGTCCCGTATGACGCTCTCCAGGTAGTTGAGCGGCCAGCCGCAGACGCCGGCGGCGGCAGCCAGCGCCGCCGTATTGGTCATGATGCGGCTGCCGTGCTCCTCGGCGATGGCAACGAGGGGCATAGCGAAGCACTGCACGCCTCGCTCCTTCAGGGCCTCCTCGTCCACCTTCACCCTCTCCGGATAGATCACGGTGCCCCCCTCGGCGATGTTGCCCACGTGGAGGGTAACCGTCTCCGCCGTCAGGGCGAGAACCAGGTGCACAGGGCTGCTGTGGGAATAGGTGGGCCGCTCCGACAGGCGGATCTGGTAGAAGTTGTGCCCGCCGCGGATGCGAGACCGATAGTCCTGCATAGCAAAGACCTGGAGCCCGCCGCGAGCGAACGCCTGGCACAAGCCCGCTCCGCTCGATTCCACTCCCTGGCCGGCGTCGCCCCCGATCAGGATGCTCATGTCATTCGTCGTGCCAGCCACATCGACCTCCCTTCTTCAGCAGCTACGAGAGGATCGTGCAGGATTTTGACAGAACCTACAGGGTGAAATACCATGATACGCACTAGGCTCAGCCGCATCAAGTGCCCTCGGCCGGGCGTGGCGGCGAGCCAACCTGGCCTGCTTACGAGGGCGGCCGTCCACAAAATCCGATTCAATGCCGTCGCGTGGCGATGGAGCTGGGGGTATGATTCGCAATACGTGCTACGATGTCGCCATTCGGGGCAAACACGCTCCACCCCTTGGGCAAAGGGAAAGGAGGTCTCGACTATGGCCTACGAGGCAAAGGACTACAGCCACCTCGCAGGGATGGAGGGCTTCAGCGAGACATTGCTGAGCAATCACTTCACCCTCTACCAGGGCTACGTTACCAATACCAACAAGCTGCTCGACCTTCTTGGCCAGATGGCCAAGGAAGGCAAGTTCGCCACGCCTGAATACGCCGAACTGAAGCGAAGGATGGGCTTCGAGTTCGACGGCATGCGCCTGCACGAGTACTACTTCGAAAACCTGGGCGGCAGGGGAGACGTCGGCCAATCGGCCAAGCTGCGCGACAAGCTCGCCCGGGACTTCGGCAGCTACGAGGCCTGGGAGGCCGATTTCAAGGGCACCGGCGCCATGCGGGGAATCGGCTGGGTCATACTCTACCAGGACAACGTGACAGGAAGGCTGCTCAACCAGTGGATCAACGAGCACGAGACCGGCCATCTGGCGGGCTGTCTCCCCATTCTGGTCATGGATGTCTTCGAGCATGCCTTCATGGTGGACTATGGCCTGAAGCGGGCTGACTACATCGAGGCGTTCTTCAAGAACATCAACCGGGAGGCCGTGGAGAAGCGCCTCGCCTAGGATTTGCGGCGGGCAGAGCCCAAGATCACAGGAAAAGCTCTGCGGTCGCTTGTGTCGAGGGAGGCTCAGGAAGGGGGTCCTATGGCAGAGACCACGATCACTCCTCTGGATCACGGCCCTTATCTGGTAAAGGGCCCCGTAAAGATCGTTGATGCCAGCGGCAACGAGTTCCGGGTAGGAGGCAAGACGGTTGCCCTCTGCCGTTGCGGCAACTCCAACACCAAGCCCTTCTGCGACGGGACTCATGTCGAAGTCGGATTCAAGTCCACCGACAGGGCCGCTGGCCAGACTAGCTAGGTATAAGGGATGGTATCTTGATGCCATACGAAGAACGATCGGAGGAGGCAAAATGCCTGAGTTCCTTAATCCCTTCAGTGGTATGGTGCCCGACCGCAAGCTCACCCTTGAAGAGCTGATCCGGGCCATCCGCCTGGATCTCGCCGCCGAGCATGAGGCGGTTCACCTCTACATGGCCCACGCCGAGGCCACCGATCATCCCCTGGCCAAGAAGGTCCTCATTGACATCGCCAACGAAGAGCGGGTCCATGCCGGCGAATTCGCCCGCCTGCTTAGCATCCTGACAGCCGATGAGGACAAGTTCCTGGCGGAGGGTGCTGAGGAGGTGGACGAGATGGCTAGGGATTGAGGACAGCCGCTGGGCCGATGGCTCGGGCCCCGGAGAGAAGGTAATAGTGCCGCCACCCCTGACCGAGGAGCAGGTTGAGGAGCTCCTGCGGTCGGACTACGAGAAGATCGATTTCTACCTGATGAAGAGGAGTCTGTAGGGAAAAGAGGGATCTGCTTGCTCCCGTCAGCAGGGAGTTACCGCCCTAGTCTTCCCTCCTGTGCAGCCCAGGCTCGGTCATCGAGGTGGGGTCGAGGGCACGCCGCAGGTCCTCATCCGATAGGTCCGTGCGCTCCTGCGCCACTTCCCGAATGGTGCGCCCGCTGCCTGCTGCCTCTTTGGCTATCTCTGCCGCCGTGTCGTAGCCGATAATGGGAGCTAGACCCGTTGCTATACCAAGCCCCTTCTCGACCAGCTCCGGTCCCCTCTCCGTGGCCTGGAGGCCATCGACGCAGCGCTCGGCGAAGTTCCTGGCCGCCGCTGCCAGCAGCTCGATGGACTGGAGAAGGTTGTAGCCGGCGACGGGCATCATCGTATTAAGCTCGAAGAAGCTGCGCTGACCGGCGAGGGCCACCGTCGCATCGTTCCCTATCACCTGGGCGCAGACCTGGATGAGCGCCTCCGGGATAACCGGGTTGACCTTCCCAGGCATGATGGAGCTTCCCGGTTGAACCTCCGGAAGGGACAGCTCGCCGAGACCGGCTCGTGGGCCCGAGGCCAACCAGCTGATGTCGTTGGCGATCTTGAACAGGGCAATGGCGGCCGCTCTCAACGTCCCGCTACACCCCACGACCGCATCGAGGTTGCTCTGGGCCTGGAAGTGGTTATCGGTCTCGCGGACCGCCAGGCCGGTGGCCGCCGACAGGCGCTCGCACACCCGGGCCGCGAACAGAGGATGGGTGTTGAGGCCAGTGCCCACCGCGGTGCCGCCCAGGGCGACCTCCTCCAGCTCCGTCGCCGCCCTTTCCAGCCGCCGGAGGGCTCGCTCCACCTGGCCGGCGTACCCCAGAAACTCCTGGCCCAGGCGGATGGGCGTGGCGTCCTGGAGGTGTGTGCGTCCGGTCTTGACCACCGGCCAGAACTCCTGCGCTTTGGCCGCCAGTGACGCCTGCAGCGCGCTCAGCGCCGGCACCAGCTCCTCTCGTATGGCCAGAAGCGCCGAGAGGTGGATCGCCGTAGGGATGACGTCGTTGGAGGACTGCCCCAGGTTGACGTGATCGTTGGGATGCACCAGCTTCGATCCCCGCTGGCCTCCCAGAAGTTCCGCCGCCCTGTTGGCAATCACCTCGTTGGCGTTCATGTTGGTCGAAGTCCCTGAGCCCGTCTGGAAGACATCGACCACAAACTGGTCGTCGAGAAGCCCCTCGGCGACCTCGTCGGCAGCGCGAACGATAGCTTCGGCGAGTCGCGCCTCCAAAAGGCCCAGTTCTGCGTTTACCTCGGCCGCACTGCGCTTGATGAGCCCCAGGGCGCCAATGAACCGTCGGGGGAATCGCAATCCGCTGATGGGAAAGTTGAGGACAGCGCGCATCGTGGACGCGCCGTAGTAGGACTCCTCCGGGACCTGCACTGGACCCATGGAGTCGCGCTCGGTTCGGGTGCCCCTAACTTCGCTCATCTTTCCCTCCCGTCGAGAGCTTGAACGGGCCCCGCGCGTCCGCCGCCGACAGGCCACCTCCAATAGTTCGAACTCTACCTGCCATCAACGACGCACGCAGATCAACCTTCGCGCAACCGCTCATGCAGCAGGCTCCCCGGCCATCAGCGGGCTGAGCCGGGGACGTGGGTCGATGCTCATTCTGCGCCTTCTTCCGTTGCTGTAGGCGGCTTAACGAATACGCGCTGGCGCAGCTCGCGATCAATCATGAACAGCCCGCTAGCGTCATCGCCCACGAGCTTCAGCTTCTGCGCCACCTCGTCGGCCGACGCTTCCTCCTCCACCTGCTCAGAGACGAACCACTGAAGGAAGTTGTTCGTGGCATGGTCTCTTGCTTCGACGGCCAGGTCGACCAGCTTGTTGATCATGCCGGTGACCTTCTGCTCGTGCCGGTATACGTTCTCGAACGCTGCCAGCGGCGAGTCCCATTCGGAGGGTGGGCCCTCCACCGGGTGCAGGACGACCCTGCCGCCACGTTCGTTGACGTAGTCGTAGAACTTCATCGCGTGCATCAGCTCCTCTTGGGCTTGCACGCGCATCCAGTTCGCGAAGCCGTCCAGATTGACCGACTGGAAGTAAGCGGACATCGACAGGTAAAGGTACGACGAGTAGAGCTCCGCGTTGAGCTGCTTGTTAAGGGCCTCTTGCATTTTCTCGTCGATCATGGCAAATACCTCCTCTGCTAGCCACTATTTCGATGGTTTATCCCCCTTGGCAGCGGGGACAGACTCCGTAGAACTCCAGGCGATGGTGAACGTCGGCGTAGCCTCTGTTGGCGGCCACCTCCTCTGCCGCCGGCCCGAGGTCGATGTCCAGGTCCTCAATGGCGCCGCAGACGGTGCAGCGGAGGTGGGGGTGGGGGCGAGGCTTGCGACCGTCGTAGCGGCTGCCGCCACTGAAGGGAAGCTCCAGGACCTCCTCCATCTCCTTAAGGCGCTCGAGCGTGTTGTAGACGGTGGCCAGGCTGGTGGTGGGGAAGTCCTTCCGCACCTGGCGGTAGATCTGCTCCACGCTCGGGTGGCCCCCGCCCTCCACTAGGATCTTGACGATGGCCAGCCTCTGGGGCGTTATGCGATGGCCAGCGCTCTTGAGTCTGGCTAGGAGATCGTCCAGCCGGGTCTTACAGGGCGAGTTGTCTAGACCCATTCTTTCTTAATATCCATTCTACCATGCCCACCGGGCTTGTCAACACCTCGTGGACAGGATATGTGCAAATAGGGGCGAGGCCTCCAAGCTTGGAGGCCTC
>DAOUDQ010000084.1:0-5721 GCA_034431045.1 Dehalococcoidia bacterium
GCGGCTGGGGCCTGGAGGTGGCCCTGTGGGACATCATCGGCAAGGCCTGCGGTCAGCCCCTCTACAAGCTCTGGGGAGGCTACAGGGACCGGGTTCGCGCCTACGCCAGCACCATGGAGGTCCGAAGGCCGGAGCAGCGGGCGGAGGACGCCCTGCGGTTCTACGAACAGGGGTGGCGAGCCATCAAGCTGCGCATCCACGACTGGGAGATGGCCGACGATATCCGCCAGGTGGAGAAGGTGTGCGAGGCCGTGGGCGACCGCATGGAGATCATGGTCGACGCCAATCAGGCACAGCTACCCGGGGTACTACCCGCGATAGTGCAGCCGGCGCCTGGGCCGGTGTGGGACTTCCAGCGGGCCCTGGACACGGCGCGAGAACTCCAGCGGCTCGGCGTGCGCTGGCTGGAGGAGCCGCTGGGCCGCTACGACTGGGAAGGCCTGGCCAGGCTGTGCGAGATGGTGGAGATCCCCATTGCGGGCGGCGAGAACAACCTGGGCCTTCATGAGCTCCGCTGGATGATCGAGCGCAACGTCTACGACATTATCCAGCCGGAGTGCCAGAGGAACGAGGGCATTTCCCAGATCAGGAAGATCGCCGCCCTGGCGGAGATGCACCATAAGCTGGTCATTCCACACACCGGGTGGGACGCATTCGGCTTCCTGGCCCACCTGCACCTGTGCGCGGCCATCCCCAACTCTCGCTACGTGGAGATCCTTCACGAGCCGCCGGGCTACAGCGGGCAGGTCTTCCAGACCATTCTGGCAGAACCGCTGCTTCCGGATTCCAACGGGGACATCCTGGTACCCCAGGGTCCGGGGCTGGGCGTCGAGCCCAACCCCGACCTCTTGCGAGCTGGCTGACAGCTACGGCTTGAGGAGGACCTTGATGCATCCCTCCTTGGGCCGGGCGAAGATGATGGGGCTGCATCCCGACCCCATCGCGGCGCTCAAGGAGAGCGGCTACGAGCAGCACATCGCCGCCGAGCGCGGGGTCGCGACGGGCGCAAGCGGCGGCTTTCCGACGGCCTGAGCGGTCCGAGAGCGGGTTCTGGCGGGCGATGCAGCGCGCACATATGCGGGGACGGATGGGAAAGGTCCTGGATGTCGATCTCAGCGCCGGGACCATCGAGTCCCGGGCTCTCGATGCCGAAATGGCCCGCCTCTTCCTCGGCGGGCGCGGCCTGGGGGCGCGTCTGCTCTGGGACCTGGTGGGCCCGGAGGTAGAGCCCCTCTCGCCGGACAACGCGCTCATCTTCTGCACGGGGCCGCTGACGGGGACGGCCTTCCAGACCAGCAGCCGCTTCACCGTATCCACGAAGTCGCCGCTTACGGGCACGGTGCTCGACGCCAACTCCGGCGGCTTCTGGGGGATGCGCTTCAAGCGCACGGGGTACGACGCGCTCATCGTCAGGGGGAGGGCGGATTCCCCGCGCTATCTCGAAGTCACGCCCTCCGGCGCTGCCCTCGGGGATGCCTCCCATCTATGGGGCAAGACGGTGCCGGAGACGACGGTGGCGCTGGGACAGAGTTCGCGTCGCAGCGTGCTCTGCATCGGGCCGGCGGGCGAGAACCTGGTGCGGTTCGCGGCCATCATGAACGATGGCACACGCTCGCTGGGGCGCGGCGGCCCAGGCGCGGTGATGGGCGCGAAGAACCTGAAGGCTGTGGTTGTGGAGGGCGAGGAGAAGCCGGAGCTCGCCGACCGCGCGCGCTTCAGGTTCGTCCGCTACGAGGTCAGCAAGCAGCTCACGGCCAATCCCCTGACCTCGCAGGCCTTTCCCCGATTCGGCACCGCCGTGGTCATGAACATCGTGAACATCGTCGGCGCGCTGCCGACGCGCAACTTCCAGCAGGCCCAGTTCGAGGAGGCGGAGGAGATCTCCGGCGAGGCGCTGACCGACCGCCTCCTGGTGAAGAACACGGCCTGCTGGGCCTGCCCGATCGCCTGCACGCGGGTGACGAGGACCGCCCGCGAGGAGGGGGAGGGACCGGAGTACGAGTCGCTCTGGGCGCTGGGGGCGGCCTGCGGCATAGCCGACCTGGAGGCCGTCGCCGAGGCCAGCTACCTCTGCAACGAACTGGGGCTGGATACCATCTCGACCGGTTCGACCATCGCCTGCGCCATGGAGATGGCCGAGCGGGGGATCATCGACAGCGACCTGCGATTCGGTCGCGCCGACCTCCTGCGCGAGACGATCCATGCCATAGCCTACCGGCGGGGCCTGGGCGACGAGCTGGCCGAAGGGAGCCGCCGCTTCGCCCAGGGGCACGGTGCGCCGGAATACTCCATGAGCGTGAAGGGGATGGAGATGCCTGCCTACGACCCTCGCGGGATGCAGGGGCAGGGGCTGCTCTACGCCACGTCTAATCGGGGCGGCTGCCATATGCGGGGCAACATGCTTGGCCCGGAGGTGCTGGGCCTCCCCAAGCTCATCGACCGCTTCCAGGTGCAGGGCAAGGCGGGCATGGTCATCCTGCATCAGAACGCCGCCGCCGCCATCGACTCGCTGGTGCTGTGCAAGTTCACCAACATGGCCGTCGCCCAGGAGTACTACGCGCGGGCGCTGACGGCGGTGACCGGCATCCCTTACTCCAGCGGCCACCTCAGCGCCGGGGAGCGGATCTGGAACCTGGAGCGGCTGTATAATCTGCGCGAGGGCTTCAGCCGGGCGGACGATACGCTGCCGCGCCGCCTGCTCGAGGAGCCGGTGCCGGAGGGGCCGAGCAAGGGCTGGGTCTCGCATCTAGCGGAGATGCTGGACGAGTACTATCGCTTCCGGGGCTGGGACGAGAACGGCGTCCCGACCGGCCGCAAGCTGGAAGAGCTCGGGCTACATGACCTGACGCGCTGACGGCGGGCCTACGGAGAGGGTTGTGATCGACGAGCGGATATTTCGCCAGTTTCAGGAGATCGGGCGCGACCTGTACGTGGCGGGGCTGGTCTCCTCGCACGGCGGCAACATGAGCGTGCGCTTCGGCGACCGCCTGGTCATCAAACGGCGGGGGGCCATGCTCGGCCGTCTCAAGGAGGGCGACCTGGTCGAGACGGGGCTGGAGAAGCCGGACAGCGGCATCGCTCTGGCCTCCACGGAGCTGGTGGTGCACCGCGCCATCTACGTGGCGACGCCGGCGCTGGCCGTCGTTCATGCCCACCCGCGCACGGCCATCGCCCTCTCGCTGTCGCGCGAGGAGATCGTGCCCATCGACAACGAGGGGTCGTACCTGCTGCACAGGGTGCCGGTGGTGACGGCGGAGTTCGCGTCGGGCTCAGCGGAGCTGGTGGAGAAGCTGCCGAGGGCGCTCCAGGAATACAAGATCGTCATGCTGCGGGGCCACGGCTGCTTCTCGATCGGCCAGACGCTGGAAGAAGCCTTCCAGTGGGTCTCCTGCCTGGAGGAGTCCTGCCAGATCATCCTGGCCGCCAAGGCCATCAATGAGCCGCTCATCGAATACCGGAAGATGAGCGAGGAGTACAGGACCTGGTAGCCTTTCGCCCGCCGGGGGGCGGACCTCCGGCCAGCGATGCCTAAGACGCTTGATCTGCTCGCCTTCGACTTGGGCGCCGAAAGCGGACGCGCGGTGCTCGGCCGCTTCGATGGCGATCGCCTGCGCCTGAGTGAGCTGCATCGGTTCCCCAACGAGCCGGTGAGGCTGCCCGACGGCCTGCACTGGGACGTCCTGCGCCTGTTCGCGGAGGTCAAGCGCGGCCTCGCCCTGTGCGCGGAGAAGCACGGGCGGCCGGCGAGCATCGGTGTGAACACGTGGGGCGTGGACTTCGCCCTGCTCGACCGCGAGGGCACCCTCCTCGGGAACCCCTACCACTACCGGGACAGCCGCACTGAGGGGATGCTTGAGGAGGCTTTCCAGCGGGTCCGGCGAGAGGAGATCTTCGAGCGGACCGGCATCCAGTTCATGCAGGTCAACGCGCTCTACCAGCTCCTCTCGATGGCCCTCGCCCGTTCGCCGCTGCTCGAGGCCGCGGAGACGTTCCTGACGATGCCGGACCTGTTCAACTACTGGCTGAGCGACCGCACCGTGTGCGAGTTCACCAACGCCACGACCACCCAGTGCTACGACCCCCGTGCGGGCGGATGGGCGACGTCGCTGCTGGAGAGGCTGGGCATCCCTAGCCACTTCTTCGCGGAGGTGGTGTCGCCGGGCACGGTGCTGGGGCCTCTGGTCCCGTCCGTGGCCGAGGAGACCGGCCTGGGCGATGTGCCGGTCGTGGCTCCGGCCTGCCATGACACCGCCTCGGCGGTGGCAGCGGTGCCCGCCAGCGAGGAAGACTGGGCCTACATCAGCTCCGGCACCTGGTCGCTGGTAGGGGTGGAGGTGCGGCAGCCAATCATTACGCCGGAGAGCCTGGCCAGCAACTTCACCAACGAGGGCGGCGTGGCCGGCACCTTCCGCTTCCTCAAGAACGTGGCGGGCCTCTGGCTGGTGCAGGAGTGTCGGCGGGCCTGGGCGCAGCAGGGCGAAGAGTACTCCTACGATGAGCTGACCCAGATGGCCGAGGCGGCGCCCCCCTTCCCCGCCTTCATCGATCCCGACGACCCATCGTTCTTCAACCCAGCCGACATGCCGCGCGCCCTCGCCGCCTACTGCCTGCACAGCGGCCAGACCCCGCCGCAGGGGCGAGGCTCAATCGTGCGCTGCGCCCTCGAGAGCCTGGCGCTGAAGTGTCGCTGGGTGCTGGACCGCATCGAGAAGATGCGGGGGCGGCCGATCAGAGTCATTCACATCGTCGGCGGCGGCTCGCGCAGCCGGGCGCTGTGCCAGTTCACGGCGGACGCCTCGGGCCGCCCGGTGGTAGCGGGCCCGGCGGAGGCGACGGCCACCGGCAACATCCTCGTCCAGGCGCTGGCGCTGGGGCATCTCTCCTCGCTCGAGGAGGGGCGCGCTCTCGTGCGCCGCTCGTTCGAGCTGCCCACGTACGAACCTCGGCACTCCGCCGCCTGGGACGAGGCCTACGCCCGTTTTCTGTCCGTGCTGGAGGAAGCGGGCAGAAGGCGGTAGCGCGCCCTTCTTGCGGCCGGACAGAGCGATGAGGCCGCAGGCGTGCCGGGCCAGCACCGCCGGGATCGAGGGCGGGCTGGCCGCGAGGGGTGTTCAGGTGAGCGTGCGAGAGGAGGCGGCAGAGGTTGGCGTAGCCCTCCTGGGTCTCAGCCAGAAGGGTGAGGTGAAAGCCACCCTGGAGGGTCACCTCAGCGCCGTGATAGGCCGCACCTCAAAGGCGCTCGCCGTCTGGGCGAACTTCATCGCCCCGTAGAGGCCGTCGTGGTCGGTGAGGGAGGGCCTCGTAGCCCAGCTCCTCGACAGACGATGCGCCGTCTAGGAGGGACCAGTGGCTATGCCAGTGGAGTTCTACGTACTCTGACTCAGCGATAATTCTGTTGAAACCATCTGCCCGTGACGAGGTCGCAGTAGATGTTCAATGTTCGCCCGTCCTCCAGCAGCAGGCTGAAGTACAGCCGGGCGATTGGCTTCCGCCACCACTCGTCGTCGATGCGCCAGCGGTCCTGCACCACTGCCACCGCCAGGCGCTCGCGCCCTAGCACCACGGCCTACGGCTCGCCCGACTCGTCGGCCTTCACCTGGGTAGGCTTCGGCCGGTTCAGGGGTCGTAGTCGATGAGCGCGTGCCGCCGCTCGGGGAGGCGCGACCACGGCTCTACTTCCACTATTCGCAAGACCGGCGACCGACCGTAGCGGGCCTTGAG
>DAOUDQ010000085.1:0-5653 GCA_034431045.1 Dehalococcoidia bacterium
CGTCTGGCCCTGCTGGAACAGGTAGCGCAGCCTCTCATTGGTCTCCTCGGCCGTGCCCAGCCCCACCACCTGCCGCCGAGTCCACTCCTTGGTGCGATAGCCCAAGGGGCTCACGCCGCGAGTGAGGGGGTAGCCGCCGGGAAAGCCCAGGTCGCGCAGGTAGTCGCTGCCGGCCACGTCCAGGGGTGTATAGAGGGGCTTGAGGGGCAGGCCGAAGGTCGTTCGTCTCTCAGGCACCTCCGGGTAGCGGCCAAAGACCTGAGCGGCCAGCCTCTTGTACTCCTCCTGTGCCCTCTCGATCTCTCGAAGCTTCTCTTCCTCAGGCATACAGCTCACCCCTCTGCAACGGAAGCCAGCCCGGCCCCACCGTTATGATAGACCTGGCCGCCCGAGCTGCGGCTCTTCCTGGGGCCGGGTCTTGCAGCCACAACAACCCCACGGTCCGCCAGAGGCGAGCCATGGGTCCGCGAGCCAGAAACCGCCCGCTCTCCGCCCCTAAGCCTCGCCCGGCCACATGTCGCGAAACACGTACCACTGGTCGGGGTAGCGCCGAACGAAGCGCTCGAAGATGTCCGCCAGCTGCTGGGTCATATCGCGAATGTCTTGCTCGGCGTCCTTGCTCCTATCGGAGAAAATGGGGGGGCTCCCGTAGGCGATGAACCGATTGCCTGGCCGTCGCACTGCCACCCCGAATACGATAGGGGCACGGCTGATGCGGGCCAGGCGCGCCGGGCCGGCGGGAAAGTAGGTGAGGTGACTCAGGAAGTTCACCGGCACGCCACCGTTGTCCCGATAGCCCACGTCCACCACCAGAGCCACCATCTCCCCTCGCCGGAGGGCTCGCAGTAGCTGGCGCCCGGTTCCGACCGTAGGCAGGAGGGACACCCCCATCTTCGCCCGGCAGGTCACGATCCAGTCCATCAGAACCTTGGGCCGCAACTGCTCCATGACGGAGGTAATGCGAAAGCCCTTCAGCAGAACGAGAGCACTGGCCACCTCGATGCTGCCCATGTGGGCGCTGGCGAAGATGACCCCTCTGCCGTGCCGCAGCGCCTCATCGAAGTGCTCGTCGCCCCGGATGGTCACCCGCTGCATCTGGCCCCGGGGCCAGCCCTGCACATGCAAAAGCTCGACGATGTACTTACCAAAGTTGCGGAAGGAGCTGCGGGCCAGGCGCTTGACCCTTTCGTCATCGGGCGAGCAGCCGAGCATGCGGGCGTAATTTCGCAAAGCGCCCTCTCGCTTGCTGGTCCAAAGCCAGTAAAAGACATCGGCGATGGGCAGGGAGATATGGTAGGCCAGGCTCAGAGGCACCACCTTGGCCAGAGCCACGTTCGCCGGGTACAGCCAGGCCTCTATGCCAGGGTGCCTATTTTGGGACAGTGCTACCCTCTCTTCGATGTTGGTTGCCATCTTCGCTCCAGCGCCCTCCTAAGCAAACGAGTGATCGTCCTCGCCAACGCCACAATGTCTTGCGATCAGGATCGCCCCTCGGCGTATGTCTCCTCCAGCTCTCGCGCCCTCTCCGCGGGCACCCGCATGAACAAGCCATACGACTCCGCCATCAGCCCTCCTTCCTGACTGCGGATCTCCCCCCGCACTTCCAGCCAGCGGCCGCGGTTGCGTATGACCTCTCCCGAGACCACTGCCTTTTGGTGCAACGGCAGCGGCTGGCGGAACCTCACCTCCATCTTGCCGGTCATCGCCCACACGCCCACCGCGTACATCGCCCAGCCCATGGCTTCGTCCAGAGCGGCAGCCGTCACGCCGCCGTGCACAACGCCGGGATATCCCTGATGCTGTTCCTGGGGCAGGAAATCAGCCACCGCCTTGTCTCCCTCGAAGCGAAACTCCAGCTTTAGACCGGCGGGATTGAGGTCGCCGCAACCGAAGCAATACCGTCTAGCAGCAATTTCCCCTGGCATGCCCTACTCCTCGCAGGCTCTGAAAACGGCCACCGCGTTCTGCCCGCCGAAACCGAAGCCGTTGGCCATGGCCGCCCGCACCGGCGCCTGACGGGCCACGTTGGGCACGTAGTCCAGGTCGCACTGAGGGTCTGGCGTCTCCAGATTGATGGTGGGCGGGATGATGCCATCGCGGATGGCCAGCACGCAGGCAATGGACGAAATGACCCCCGCGGCGCCCATCAGGTGCCCCACCATGGACTTGGGCGAACTGATCGGCACCCTGTAGGCGTGCTCCCCGAACGCCTTCTTGATACTCAGGGTCTCCGAAACGTCGTTGAGGGGGGTGCCCGTGCCGTGGGCACAGATGTAATCGATGTCTTCAGGGCCCAGGCCGGCCGACCTAAGGGCACGGGTCATAGCCAGGGCCGCCCCGTAGCCGCTAGGGTCGGGAGCCGTTATGTGATAGGCGTCGGCAGTGAGGCTTCCCCCCACTATCTCGGCGTAGATGGGCGCACCCCGCCGCCTGGCATCCTCATAGCGCTCCAGGATCATCACCCCCGCCCCCTCGCCGGCAACAAAGCCGTCGCGGTGCAGGTCGAAGGGACGGCAGGCCTTGTGGGGCTCGCCGTTGCGGGTGGACAGAGCTCTCATGTTGCAGAAGGCGGCGAAGACCACGGGGATGATGGCCGACTCCGAACTGCCAGCGATGACCGCCGCCGCCTCGCCCAGGTCGATGAGGCGCTTAGCCTCCACGAAGGCATAGATGCCACTGGCGCAGGCCTCGATGGACGTAATGACCGGCCCGCGGATGCCCCATAGCATCGATACCTGACAGGAGGCCATGTTAGGGATCAGGGCAGGTATCAGCAGGGGGCTTACGCGACCGGGGCCCTTGGTAAGGAAGACCCTTTCTCCTTCCACCACGTCGGGCATGCCACCGCCGCCGGTGTTCATGACCACGGCCACCGAGTCACGGTTGTGCTCGCCGATGGTGAGGCGGGCGTCAGCAAGGGCCATCTTGGTGGCAGCCACGGCAAACTGGACGAAGCGGGAGGCCCGGCGAGCGGCCTTGCCGTCCATATATTGGGCAGGCTCGAAGTCCTTCACCTCGCCAGCGATGCGACAGGTGTAGGGGCTGGCGTCGAAAGCGGTCACCGGCCCCACGCCAGAGACGCCGTGGGTCAGGTTGTGCCAGAACTCCTCCACCGTAAGGCCAATGGGGCTTATCACCCCAATGCCGGTGACCACCACTCGACTCAACGTGTCAACTCTCCTAGCACATGTTCGCGTCGCTGAAGAAGGGGCGCCCCAGAAGGCAGGCGCTGGTGAACTCGCCGAAAGCTGCCACCCACAACACCGCCACCGTCATCAAAACTACGGAGAGGCTCGCTGTAGGCCACGGCACCTTCGCCATCCTCGCGGCAAGAACGGCTGCCAGCACGCCCACCACCAGGATCAAGAATTGCAACGAATAGTATGCCGCGCCCGCTCGGTAGAAGAAACCACTGTCCCAAGTGGAGATGCGCTCGCCGACGCGGACGGCCTGTGGATGGTAGGCTTCCTCCGCCATCGGCTCGACGATGCGCCAGTAGGCCGCGTTGGCGAGCGCCAGCAACCCGAGACCCAGGGCAGCGGGGATCATCATCGCCAACCCGTATCGCACCGGCGGGGTCATGATATGCTCACCTCCGCCTCACCCGTAACCAGAACCTCTCCCTGGTGGTTCAGGCATTCCACTGAGCAGACCCCTCGCTCGCCTTTCACACGTTGCACCCGCCCGCGAGCGGTCACCACATCGCCCGGCCGGGCTGCTCCCTTGAAGCGTACCTTCAGCCGCCCGCCAGAGAGCCAGGCCCGGCCGAAGGCGCCCGTCAGCATCTCCGATAGGTAGGCCAGCAAGAGCATACCGTGGGCGATAGTCCCTCCGAAGGGCGTCTGGGCGGCAAAGGCTGGATCCACGTGGATGGGGTTGAAGTCACCGCTGGCACGAGCGTAACGGTCGATCTTCTCCTGGCTAAGCGTCTTAGCCAGGGACGGCAGCTCTGCCCCCACGACGCAGCGCTCCTTGCCCATTGCTTCCTGGCTCATCGAGGCACCATCACTGTCAACCGACCCGTCAGCACTGGCCGGCCGCGCTCGTCCGCGCCCTCCAGTTGGACGGCCAGGACCCAATACCCACCCCGCTGCGAACGATGGCCCAGCCAGGCACGGCAGGTGATCCGCTCGCCCGCCTCCACCGCCCGCACGAACCCGAACTCCTGGGAGGCGTGAATAGAGCCGGCCGGCAGCGTCATCTCCCCCATTAGCGACCGCAGGGCCTGAGCGGCCACCGCCATGGGCGGCACCCAAGCCTTACCTTCCGCCTGGGCCAGACGGGGCAGCGCTTCGTCCTCCACCGCCTCCAGATAGCAGGCCACAGCCTCCTCGTCCAGAACGAAGGACGTAGCTGAAAACTGGTGACCCTTCTCCAGCGCTTCGATGGCCCTGCTCACACTCTAGGTTTCCCTACCGCTTGACGCAAGGCTCCCGATATGAATGACACAAAAAGGACAAATTGTCAATGGCACTACGCCCGTTATCCTATTATCCCTTGGCGGCTGCCATGAAGCGGCTCAGCTCGATTCCGCCTTAGTATAAGGGATGGCCAGCCGCCAGTCACAGCATCAGCGCTGGGGCAAGAGCCCTCCCCCGTGTGTTGCGCCCCGCCTGGTGGTATAATTTGCGCAGCATTTTTGAATCGCTGCCATAGAAGGGGCCAATGGGCCTGCTGGCGGCAGGCAGGTTTGGGGAGTAGGATTTTGGACTTCGGGCAGTTGGAAGCTTTCGTTCAGGTGGCAGCCCACCGCAGCTTCAGCCGAGCAGCCGAAGCGCTTCAGCTCACCCAGCCTTCTATCACCGCTCGCATCCAGTCCCTGGAGCGAGTCCTAGGCGAGGAGCTGTTCGAGCGCAGCGGTCGCGGCGTCCGCCTCAGCGACGCCGGCACCATCTTCCTTCCTCACGCCGAGCGCATCCTCCAGATGCTCCAGGAGGCGAAGAACAACCTGGAGGAGGTGCGCAGCGTGCAGGCGGGCAGCCTGCGTCTGGGCTCTGCCCTTACCATCAGCACCTACGTCCTTCCCCGCATCCTGCACATGTTCCACTCCCGCTACCCCGGCGTAGAGGTGGTAGTGCACACCGGCCGGTCGGAGCAGGTGCTGAATATGCTACTCAGCGACGAGGTGCAGGTGGGGCTGGTGCGCTCTCTCATGCACCCCGATGTGGAAACCGTCAACCTCTACGCCGACGAGGTGATCCTGGTGGCCAACCCAGACCACCCCTTCGCCGCCGACCGTCAGGCCACCATCGAGGAGGTGGGCGGCCAGCCGGTCATCCTCGCCGACCGCGGCTCCAGCTACTACGGCCTCATCCACGGCTTCTTTCGCCAGGCGGGGGTTGTGCCCAACGTGGCCATGGAGCTCGATAGCATGGAGGCCACCAAGCGGATGGTGGAGGAGGGGCTGGGGATCGCCCTCCTGCCGAGGGTGTGCCTAGAGCGTGAGCTGAAGCAGGGCCTCCTGGCAGAGGTGGTCATCACCAATGCGCCGGCCATCAGCCGCCAGATCGCCCTCATCTACCGCAAAAGCCGCAAACAGGCCCGCACCGTCCAGGCCTTCCTGGACGTGCTCCGCTCCATGTACGGAGTCAAGCTCCCGGCGGGCTCGACGGGCGGATAGGAGACCCGCTAACCCAGGGCTGCCGCAATCGCC
>DAOUDQ010000086.1:0-9207 GCA_034431045.1 Dehalococcoidia bacterium
TGAAGGCCGTCGCCGGCCACATATTGAGAAACGACTCCTGCTCGATCTCCATCACCTGGGAGATGTCGCCCAGGTCCATGGGGCGCACCTGATAGCGAACGGCCGTTGTCTGCATGCCTGCCCTCCGGCGAGGTTCTCGGCCATTTTAGCACAGGGGGCAAGGGGGCCTCACGCTGGCCCTGCGTCCAACCTGCCGTCAGCATAAGCTAGAATGGCCTTGTCTGGCTGCTCTAGGTTTTCGCTGCCGATGTATGTACTGGTAAGGGTTCTCGCCTTCTTGCGCCCCTACAAGCGGTGGCTGATGGCCGCCTGGCTCGGCCTGCTGGCCTCGCTGAGCTGGGCCACCAGCAGGAAGCCCTACCTGAGCCACCGTCTCCTGGCGTACCACCCGCCTGCCGTGAGAGCGACCAGCGCCGCAGCCGCCAGTCCAGCCAGAGCTAGGTAGTTGGGGGCCGATGAATCAGAGACGTCCGGCAGCTCCGCTATGCCGCCAACGGGCGCAGGTGTGGGAGGTGAGACGGTGGCCGTCCAGCCCAAAACGCCCGAGTCGCACGGCGGCTCGTCGACCACCAATCTGAGAGTGCCCTGGGCACTGCCCTCGCTGGGGAACGAGCCGCTCACTTCGTACATCCCCAGAATACCCGGTCCGAAGCTGTCGTCCACGATGTCGAGAGGGATGGGGAACGGCTGTGGCCCCTGGAATTCGCAGACATCACCAGGTACGTCGTAAGCCGTGAACCCCTGCACCTGTGACCCGTCCTCAGAGACTGTGAAGCGGACGGTGCCACAGGGCGGCTGAGCACAGCCAGTGATATCTCCGGTGTAGGTGGCGCCGGTCACCGGCTGGGCCGAGGCATGCAACATCGACAGGAGGGGCACCACCGCCGCAACCGCGGCGGCAAGACCGAGAATGCGTATCGCTTTCATCTCCCCCCACCGCCCTGTCATTGAGAGTGCAAACATAACGTCAAACAGCGTGGCCCTCAATCGACTTTATCAATAGCTCTTTGTGGACGGTCTTCCCCCCTTGTGCGCGCCCATACTACTTGCAGGCGGGAGGGCTGGCAAGGAGGGGGATACGTCCTCCTCACAGCTCCAGGCTGAAGCCGTAGTGCGTTCGCTTCCAGCCCAGGCGGCTGTAGAAGCGATGGGCGCCCGTGCGGGCCAGGTTGGTGGTGAGCGTTAGCTTGTAGCAGCCTGCCTCGTGGGCTATCTGCTGCACGTGGCGCATGAGGGCCACTCCCACGCCCTTGCCCCGATAGGCTTCGTCCACGATCACCCCCTCCACCACCGCCGAGGGCTTGCAGCTCCGGCTGAGGTGAGGGATGACGATGAGGTGGGCGGTGCCCACGATGCGGCCGTCCGCTTTTGCCACCAGCAGGTGCTGGCGGGGGTCGGCAGCGATCTGGCGGAAGATGCCTAGACGGGTAGCGGGGTCGGCATCCTGGCGAGGTGGGTACATCGTCTCGTCGATCTGGCCCAGCAGTTCGATGATGCGGGCCAGGTCGGCCTCCCTGGCGGGACGGATGGCTATGTCCATTGCACCTGGCGGGCTGGGCGCACCATCAGCTCGTTGACGTGCACTGTCTGCGGCTGGCAGACGCCGGAACGACCGCCACCGCCTCGATCTCCACCAGCATCTCGGGCTCGGCCAGGCTGCTTATCTCCAGCAGGCTGGAGGCCGGCCGGACATCGCCGAAGGCCTCGCGATGGGATCGAGCCACCTCCTGCCAGCGGCCGATGTCTGTCAGGTAGATGCGCGTTCGTACTACGTCCTTGAGGGTGGCCCCCGCCTCGCGCAGGTAGCCCTCGATGTTGGCGAGGGTCTGCTTGGCCTGGGCGTAGACGTCGCCTGCGCCCACCAGCTTGCCGTCGGGGCCCCAGGCCACCGTCCCCGACACGAAGACCAGATCGCCCACCCGCACCGCCCGCGAGAAGCCGATGACGTCCTCGTAGCGGCTTACTGAAGAGACGTTCTTGCGGTCGGCCACAGCGCTACTCCCAAAAGCTCCTCTGGGCCGACTCCGGTCCCTCCTTGGGCGGCAGGCCCAGGTGTTCGTAGGCGTGGCGGGTGGCTATGCGCCCGCGAGGGGTGCGCTGAAGGAAGCCCACCTGCATCAGGTAGGGCTCGTAGACGTCCATAATGGTGTCGGCCTCCTCGGAGATGGAGGCGGCGATGGTCTCGATGCCCACCGGCCCGCCGTCGAACTTCTCGATGATGGTGCGCAGTACCTTGTGGTCCACCTCGTCCAGGCCCAGCTCGTCGATCTCCAGGCGGGCCAGGGCCTCCTGTGCCACCTGCTCGGTGATGACGCCGTCGGCCATCACCTGGGCGTAGTCGCGCACCCGCTTGAGGAGGCGGTTGGCCACCCGTGGCGTGCCGCGGGCGCGGCGGGCAATCTCCTGCGCTCCCTTGTCCTCGATAACGATGTGCAGGATGGCAGCGTTGCGGCGGACGAGGCCAGCGATGTCCTCCTGCTGGTAGAAGTCCAGGCGGTAGACGGCGCCGAAGCGATCGCGCAGGGGCGGGCTCAGCAGGGCGTAGCGGGTGGTGGCGCCGATGAGGGTGAAGGGCGGCACCGACAGTCGCACGCTTCTGGCCCCCGGACCCTTGCCCAGGATGATGTCCAGGGCGAACTCCTCCATGGCCGGGTAGAGGATCTCCTCGGCTGCCCGCGGCAGGCGGTGGATCTCGTCGATGAACAGCACATCCTCCCGCTGGAGATTGGTGAGGATGGCCGCCAGGTCGCCCGCCCGCTCGATGGCCGGGCCGGAGGTGAGGCGAATGTTGACCCCCATCTCGTGGGCGATGATGTGGGCGAGGGTGGTCTTGCCCAGCCCCGGCGGTCCGTACAGGAGGTGATGGTCCAGGGCCTCGCCCCGCTTCTGAGCCGCCGCGACGGTGATGCGCACGTTGTCCTTGATCTTGGCCTGGCCCACGAATTCGTTCAGGCGCTTGGGGCGCAGGGTGGTATCGAGGGTAATGTCCTCTTCTTGCTGCTTGCCGGAGGTGACGCGCTCGGTCATGTTTAGTGCAGGAAAGCTCCTGTCGACCTTTGGCGTATTATAAGACGCGAGTGCTGATTCGTCTACGCGCTTGTCCAGAAAATGGGCCGCTCCGGCCCGCTCGCTTGCTAGGGCACGCCCAAGATCACGTAGGCCTCGCCAGCGTCCGGGCGAGCGTTGTTGGGGCCGTCGGCCAGAAGGGCGCCGCCAATGATGTCGTCCCTGCCGTCACCGTTGACATCGCCGCTGGCCAGCGAGAAGCCCAGCTCATCCTCGGGCTCGGCCCCAAGGATGGTCATCTCGTGTTGGCCCAGAGCGGCATCGACGGTGGCCGGCCACTGGTCTGAGCCCAGAAAGACGAGGACCTCCCCGGCCTTCTCGCGGGAGTTGGCCGCCGGGGCCCCGACCAGCACGTCGGCTAGGCCGTCGCCATTGACGTCGCCGCTGGCCAGAGAGTGGCCGAAGATGTCGTTTGGATTGCTGCCGATGAGGGTGACATCCTGCTTCTCCTCGGCGATGTCCATGGTGCTGGGTAGCTTCGCCGAGCCGAAAATAAGGTAGACCTCGCCACAATTGTTGCGGCTATTGTCCGGCCCGTCGGCATTGCGGGCGCTGATGATCAGATCGTCCCTGCCGTCGCCGTTGACGTCAGCGGCGGTCAGGACGAAGCCCAGCCCGTCGCTGGCATCAGCGCCCCAGACGGTCAGAAACCCCTTGCCAGATGCCAGATCGAGGGTTCCCTTCAGCTCAGGCGAGCCGAAGATGGCATAGGCCACGCCTGCCTCGGGGCGCTGGCCGTCGGGGCCGCCGGCTAGGTGCGTGCCCAGGAGGATGTCGTCGATGCGGTCGCCATTGATGTCGCCGCTGGCGGCGAAGTTGGCGAGAAAGTCCTCCTCCTTGGCGCCAAGGATGGTGAAGCCCTGCTGGCTCAGGGCGGTGTCGACAGCCCCACTGAGGGTAGGCGAACCGAACACCAGATAGACCTCGCCGCCATTGCTGCGGTTGTTAGTCGGGCCGTCGGCGCCCGGGGCGGCAACAATGATATCGTCGACGCCATCGCCGTTGACGTCACCGGCCGCCAGGGCGTAGCCCAGGTAGTCGCCCCCCTTGGCCCCCAGGACGGCGAAGTCCTGCTCGTCGAGGGCTGTATCCACCGTGCCGCTCAGGTCGGGCGAGCCAAAGACCACATAGGCTTCGCCAGCGTTATTGCGGCTGCCGTCGGGGCCGCTGGCGAAGCGAGCGCCTACCAGGATGTCGTCGATGCGGTCGCCGTTGACATCGCCGCTGGCTACCACAAAGCCAAGATTGTCGCCCGTGTTGGTGCCTATCACGGTGAAGTCGTGTTGATCCTTGGCTATGTCCACTGTGCCCTTGACATCGGAGGAGCCGAGGATGACGTAGGCTTCGCCGGCATTGTTGCGGGCGTTGTCCGGGCCGTCGGCCTTGGGGGCACCCACCAGGATGTCGTCGATGCCATCGCCGTTGAAGTCGCCCTGGGCCAGGGAGAAGCGGTCGGCTAGATAATCGTCGGCGTCGCCCCCGAACACGGTGAGGTCAGCGGCTGTGGTGGCCAGATCGATGGTGGAAGGGGCTGGCCGAGGCGTCTCCGGCGCAGGGGTGATAGTCTCTGGCGGCGACGGCCCAGCTTCGTCCCCGCAGCCAGCCGCCACCACAAGGAGGGTGAGGAGGACAGCACAAGCTGGCGCAGCGGCCATGCTTGTCCAAAGACGGCACATCGAGTATAGGATAGCACACGAGTTGGCAGCGTCCAGGCGGGAGTTTGAGGATTATGCTTGTTCTTGGCGCCAGCGGCATCGACGTCTGTTAGGAGCGGGCGGCCGTGGGCCTTCCAGCGAGCGGTGGCGCTCCTACTCGCGCACCCGCCGGAGCTCGATGGTCACCGCGTTCGTCTTGTCCAGGCACTCCAGTTCCATCGAATCCGGCCCGCCCCACTCCTCGGGGTAGCCGCCGCCGAACTGAAGCATGACGATGTAGGGGAAGATGTCATGGTAGAAGAAACCACACAGGCCGGCGGTATCGTGGGCGCTGATCTCGAAGCTGTCGCCCGCCTTGTGGTTCCAGTGGCAGGTGCCCTTCACCGACTTGATGGTGGCGATTACGTGGTGCCCTACGTGGAACTTCTCCTCTTGCTGCGCCATCGGGGACTCTCCTCCCTCGCTGCTTCGGCCGAAGCGTCGCTGGCTAGAGGGAGCGTACCGACGCGACAATAGGGTTGTCAAGGCCGCCGCCCCTCACTCCTCCCACACGGCCGCCATGACGATGGCGCCGCTGCGGATGACCTGCGCGCGGCCCAGGGACGGCTCGTGGGGCACGTCCTTCCCCAGCGATGGCGCTTCCTGGCCCTGCGGCGGCTGAGAGCGAGGGGGAGTCGGCGGCTGGAGAGGTCGAGGCTTATCGCCCATGCGTTCCTCCTAGGTGTAGACGCCCACCACCAGGGCGTCGCGGGGGTCGGACTCGGAGAAGAAGATGAGGGCACAGCGGCGGCCGACCACCATCTCGGCGGCGTCGATGTTGCGGGCCACCGGCACGTCCGCCAGCCACACCGCCAGGCTCCCCGCCACCTGGACGGTGGCCGTGTAGGAGCCGGAGTCGAAGCCCTTGACCGTCCCCTTGCGTACGATCATCCTAGACTGCTCCCAACCACAGCCGCTCCTCGTAGGCGGGCACCCTGCCGCCCGCCGAGTAGCGCATACTCAGGCCGATCACTCGCCGCCGGGCGTCCGTCAGGCCGGCCGACTGGTCGCTGATGGTGATCACGTCGTAGAGCTCCTGGCCGCAGTTCACCGGCACCACGATCTCGCCGCCGCTGGAGGCGATCTCCTGGTGGCGCATCTCGCCGTCGGCCCGGTCCTGGGCGCGAGCGACGGTGTCCAGGTTCAGGTCGTGCACCTGGCGGACACGGTCGTAGGCATCCTCGATCTCATCCCAGCCGAAAGCCTCTACGAAGGGGCCATCGCCGAACACCTGCACCCGGTTGGCCTGGGGGCGCTGGCTGCCGTAGCGGCCGTGGAAGATGGCGTGTTCCGTGCCGTAGGAGTAGTCGCTGGCCTCGCTGGCCTGGGGGTTCTTGATGTAAGCGAAATGGCCCCGGAAGAAGATAACGTCGGGCACCATGGTCAGCAGGCGGCGCACCGCTGTGGCCCCGCTCTCGCCCGGGTGGATGGTGAAGCTGGGGCGGAGGTCAGCGACGACACTACTGCTGCCGACGCTGGAGAACTCCAGGCCCGCTCGCGCCATGACGAAGGAGAGTAGCTGGAAGATGTTCCTTTCGCCCTGGGCCCAGGCGTACTGACGACGCGACCGCCAGCCCTCCAGCAGCTGCCAGGCGTCGCGAGCGTGGAAGACGAGGGCGGCTTTCCCTTCGCCGGAGGTGTATTCCCAGCCCTCGATCCAGTAGGCGGGACCCGAGGAGGCCAGGGGGCCACTGGCAGTCTGGTAGCCGGGGCTCACTCGCACCTCGCCGCCCGTCTTGATGACCGCCTTCTCCCCTGATAGATCCAGGTAGCGGCCATCGTCGTTGCGCAAGACCAGGCGCAGGCGGCCGCCGTTAGGATCGGTTTCGGTGGTCAGCTCTAGGACGTCGGTGGTGACATCCAGGGCGGCCGTAGTGAGAGAGGCCTGCCAGACGCCTGAGGGCGTGGTCAGCCACACGTCGCTTGTACTATAGGCGATGGCCAGGCCATAGTCGCTGGCCAGATTGATGGGCACCGGCTCTCGCCAGAGGTTATTCACGTAGTCGGCTGTGGCCGGGGAGAAGGAGAAGTAGGGGCGGGAATAGCTTTCGCTGCCCGTGTACTTCTCCACAAAGGTCAGGCGAAAGACATCGGGGTAGGCCAGGAAGGGAGCGCGAAACTCCATGTCGGAGCCCGCGCTGGCCACCGCCACCTCCCACAGGGGCGACCAGGTGTCCACCGCCTGGGAGTAGCCATCGCCGTAGATGCATGTCCACACCTTGGAGGCCCCCTGGGCGTCGCTGCCCGAAACCACCACGTCGAAGTCGGCCTCATACTGGTAGGCCAGACCGGTCACCGCGGCCAGGCTGTTCGTCCAGGCGGCGGGGCTGCCCCAGGTGCCGCCGCTGCGCTTGACGGCATAGACGGTGCCGCCTACCGAGTAGATGAGGAGGACGGTGTCATCGGCCTTGAGGTCGGCGGCCAGCCAGCCCACAGCGGCCGCCGCCGTCGTTATCGCTGTGGCTGAGCCGAAGGTAGCGCCGTAGTCGGTGCTTTCCCGCACGTAGATGGTTCTGCCATCGGTGCCCACGTAGAACAGGAGCACCCGGGCCGCTCGGCTGGCTAGGGCGACGCTGGCGTTGGCAGCGGAGTCCACGAAGGTCCAGTTGCTGAAGTTGCTGCCTGGGCCGGGGCTGGTCACCCGCTGGAGATACAGAGAGCCGCTCTCCACCCGACAGCGAATGAGGGAGCCATCGCCCGGCATGGTGCCGGCATGATAGCTATCGGCTTCGCTGCCCGAGTACAGGCGCTGCCAGTCCAGACGGCGGATGCCGCCGATGTTGTCGACGATCTCGACCTTTACGTAGGGAATGGCGCTGGCACTCTTCTGGGCAGCGAGCAGGGCAGAGGGCAAGGTTCGCATGTTCTGTGCGGCTAGCTGCGCCCCAGGAGCTCTGCCAGCGTGGGAGGGATCTCCCGCCCCGCCTTCTGGTAATGAGAAGCCAGGTGGCGGGCAGCGGCCAGGATCTGCTCTGGCGTCGCCTCCACCCGGCGACCGCGATACCCGCCCGGCGAGAGGGCGGCCACCGCTGCCGCCATACGCTGCCAATCCACCGTCCGCTCGATGTCCAACCGCCCCTTGAGGGCGCGAAAGATGGCTCGCGTGTGGTGGGGCAGCTTCCAGGTGTCGGGATCGTCGGGGTCGCCGACGATGGCGAAGGCCTCGGCGGGGAGCCCTTCCTTTCGCAACTGGAGGCCGGAACGAATCTTTGCCATCGGCATCGTAATCTTCACCTCTTCCCTATGATTGCCAGCCAGTGCTCTGGTCGACCGGCTGCGTCGCCGGCGTGTACAGTCGGCGCACCCGCACGGCGTTGCGGCGACCGTGCTTGGCCAGGGCGCGGGAGAAGACGGCCAGGCGCTCCTGGCCCCAGGTCAGGTAGTGGCGCCAGACGTCCTGCCCGCCCACGTTGATGCGATTGGTGGCGAAGCTGGCCCACTCCAGGGCAGCGTAGGCGGCGGCCCCGGTGGCCACCAGCTCCTCCAAGTGGGGTGGGATGGTGGAGGTGGTGGCGTCCAGGGTGTGCATCTTGCCGTAGTAGATATTGACCGACTGGCTGCCGGGGGGCGTCGCATCCACCAGGAGGCTGAGGGTGCCCGCCCACAGGGAGAAGGGGATGTAGCTGGGGGGATACTTGTCTACCGGGTACTCCACCGCTTCTACAGCCACCAGATCGCTGAGGCTGGCCAGGGAGATATCGCGGCTGCCTTCGCTGGTGGCCAGGGCAGCTTTGGCCTCCAGGGGAGTGGCCAGGCTCAGCTCCCGAACCGCCCGCTCGATGTGACGGTCCAGCTCATCGTCGGTCCAGCGCTGGTTGGCCGGGTCCTCGTCGTGCAGGTCCCGCCGGACCCGCGTTCTCATCTCCGATAGGTTCATGGGCTACCTCCCCTGACTAGGGCTGCTGCAGCATGGCCCTCACTGAGGTAATGAGAACCTCTGACTCGCTGAGGTAAGCGTCTACGAACTCTTCCAACTCGGTGCGCTGGGCCTCCGAGAGGGCTACCGACAACTGGCCGTCCACCGAGCGCCAGACGACGCCGGTGTGCAGGTGGTTGGCTAGCTGGCGGATCGTGTCCTGGCGCTGGGCCAGGCCGTTGAGCATATTCACTAGCGTTTCCAGATTCTTTTCGGTGAGGCCCATGGTTTCTCCTCCCTTAGGCCGCTTCCAGGGTCACGTAGTTTCCCGACTTGACGACCCGATAGAGCGTGCTGCCGAACTTCAGGTAGAGGTTGCTCTTGTCGGCCGGCGGGTCGCCACCGCCGAGCAGGCGCAGATAGGGCGTACTGGGGCCCGCCTCAATGAGGTACTTGTTGCCTGTCACCACAGTCTGGTCGTCAATCCTCAGGCCAATGGCATCGTAGCTAGTGCCAGAGTACCCGCCCATGTTCTGAATCTCTACGCCGACCACCTGGCTGGGATACGTGCTGATCAGGAGCATCGGCTGG
>DAOUDQ010000087.1:0-7919 GCA_034431045.1 Dehalococcoidia bacterium
CCCGTGACCGTGGGCAGTTCCGTGTGCAAAACCGACTCTATCTCCTTCATGACGGCCGTAATGCCGCCAGCCCGATGGAGGTCCTCCACGTGGTGAGGCCCCGCCGGGCTGAGGCGACACAACTGGGGCGTGCGGGCGCTGATCTCATTCACCATGTTCAGGGGGAAATCCGCCCCCGCCTCATGAGCGATGGCCAGCAGGTGGAGTATGGAGTTGGTGCTCCCCCCCAGGGCCGTATCCACCGCCAGGGCGTTCCAGATGCCATCGCGGGTCACCATCTGGCGCGGCCGCAGGTCACGCCCAAGAACCTCCATCACTTGAGCCCCGGCCTCCTTGGCCAGGCGGATGCGGGCAGAGTCCACGGCGGGGATGGTGCCGTTGCCGGGCAGGGCCAGCCCCAGGGCCTCGGTGGCGCAGTTCATGGTGTTGGCGGTGAACATGCCGGCGCAGGAGCCACAGGTGGGACAGGCCACCTCTTCCAGCCGCCGCAGCTCCTCCTCCGACAGGTCCCCCTTGCTCACCAGGCCCACCGCCTCAAAGACGGTGTTCAGGTCCACCGCTCGGCCCTGCCACCGGCCGGCCAACATCGGTCCACCGGACACGAAGATGCAGGGCAGGTTCAGCCGCACTGCTGCCATGAGCATTCCCGGCACAATCTTGTCGCAATTGGTGACGAACACCAGGGCGTCGAAGGCGTGAGCAATGGCCATGCACTCCGCGGCATCGGCGATGACCTCGCGGCTGGCCAAGCTGTAGCGCATGCCGATGTGGCCCATGGCGATGCCGTCGTCCACGCCCGGGACATTAACCTCGAAGGGGGTGCCGCCAGCGCTCCGCACGCCAGCCTTGGCTGCTTCGGCGATCTGGCGCAGGTGGGTGTGGCCCGGGATGATCTCGTTGTAGCTGTTGACGATGCCGACGAAGGGTTGATCCATCTCCTTGTCGGTGAGGCCCAGGGCCCGCAGCAGCGACCTGTGGGGCGCCCGTTCCACGCCCTTTTTCACCTTATTGCTTATCAACACAGGCCTAGCGGGGGCTGCCATGGCTTATATTCTCCTCCAGGCTGGGGATGCGCCCCAACCGAAACAACCGATCCCGTCCCCCAAAGGGACGGGACCATCCAAGAACCCTCGCGGTACCACCCTTCTTCTCCGCCAGGTCAGCACTCTGGCCGCACCCCAAATACAAATCCCGCCCCAAAGGGATCCCGCTGGGGCGGGACGGTGCCACCCTTCTTCTCCAACCTGCCGGAGCTCTCTAAGCGCTTTAACGGGCGCTCCCGTCCAGACCTACACTCTACGCAAGACGCTCAGCCTGGCGGCTCTGGGGCGAGTTCGAGGCTCCTTTGCTCCCGGGCTCTCACCTCATCCCGGTTCTCTTGAGCAGGGGGAAACCTCTACTACTCCCCTTCGTCGCCTTTTCCACTTTGGTTGTGAGCGCTATTCTAGCAATGAAAATTGACAGTGTCAAGTAATATTATTCAGTTCTTGCCGTTCCACTGCCTTCCTGAGCTTCTCGGAGGGCAAAGGATATCGGCTCCTGCGGGCGACGATGTCCCAGGCGTCCACCAGCCAGGCCAGTGGCCTCACCATTGCCCACCAGGAAATCCACGCGGGGCGCCGCGCCCGTGCTTTGGCCCACCATGCCATTAGCCCCGTCGGCTCCGGCCAGCGCCCTCGCTGCGTAGTGGCCCTTGTCCGTGCGAACGGTGACCCTCCTCTCCCCTACCTCCACCGCTCGAACGGGCTCGCCATCGTGGAACTGGGCCCCAGCCCCCACCACGATGACGTCGTAGTCCATGAAATCAGGTTAGGTGACGGCGATGGCGGCCGCAACCCAGAAGAGGCCCTGGAGCAAGATGGCCCCCGCTAGCAGGAGGTGGGAGGCAGCTCGCTCCCACTTGTGGACGGCCAGGCCAGCGGCCAGGCTGACCGCCAGCAAGGCGAGGGCGGTGGCAGGAATCTGCAGCACCTCCCGCTTGGGCCTGAGCTCGGCCTGGCCCAGGGGTGGGAAAGCCAGGTTCAGGTCGTCGGCGAGGCCAGGGTAGACAGCGAAGATGAAGCCAAAGAGGGCGACGTTGGCCAGCACCGCGATGAGAGCCAGGGCCTGGCCGTAGCGGTCCAGCCAGAAGGGGTAGATCGCCACCAGAGGGTGCTCAGCCCTTTGCCTTGGCGCTTCCTCCGCTGCCGCTGCTTGAGAGCGCTGGAGGCGCTGTAGCTCCGTCGTGAAGCGCACGTGGTTTTCGGGCGAGATGGCATAGGAGCGAGATGAGGTGACGATGTAGATCAACTCCCAGGGCGACTGATGGCTGGAGTAGAAGAGCACCTCGCCAATGCCCGCCACGCTGGCTCGCCCCACGTGATAACCCCACCAGTTGACCCCTCGGATCTCGGACAAGCGGGCCTCCCGGCCGGGAACACACCGTTCGATCTGATTCAACGGGATGAACTGGCGGATGAGCCCCCAGCGTATCGATAGGCCCTTCTCGTCCAGGGCGTAGCTCATGGCGAAGCAGGCATAGGTCCAGTAGGCGAAGATGGCCGCCAGGGCGAGGAGGAGCAAGGCACCCCCAAAGGCCAGGAATTTGGCCGCCGAGATAGCCCAGGGGCTGGCGAAACCCATCAGCAGGGCCGCCAGGAGGAGGGCCAGCGTGACCATGGCGGCGCCCGTGGCCGTGCCGACCAGGCGGGCAGGACGGTAGATCACCGGGGCGACGACGCCTCCATCTCCTATCTAGCGATGTGACAGGCTGTGCACCAGTGGGCGTATTTCCCGTTCTTGCCGCGCACCACGTCGAAGTAGAGGCGCTGGAGCTCGGCGGTGATCGGCCCCCGTTTGCCCTCGCCGACAGGCCGGTGGTCAACCTCGATCACCGGCGTCACGTGGGCGGCTGTGCCCGTCATGAAGCACTCGTCGGCCAGGTAGAGTTCGCTGCGGTCGATGGGCCGCTCGATGGTCTCCATGCCCAGCTCCTCGCGGGCCAGGGTAATGACGGTGTCGCGCGTTATGCCCACCAGGATGTTGGACCATACGGGCGGGGTGATAAGGCGGCCGCTCTCGATGATGAAGATGTTCTCGCCGCTGCCCTCCGAGACGTGGCCGTCCTCGTTGAGCATGATGGCCTCGTCGTAGCCGTGCTCCACCGCCTCCGTCTTGGCCAGGGCCGAGTTGACGTAGATGCCGTTGACCTTGGCCCGGGCGGGGATGCCCGTGTCCTCTACCCGCCGCCAGGAAGAGGTGCCGCAGCGAGCCCCCTTCTTGATGTCCAGATAGGGGCCGAAGGGGATGACGAAGATCAGGAAGTCGTCCTCCAGGTCGTGCAGGCGCACGGCCAGCACGTTGGAGCTCTTGTAGGCGATGGGGCGAACGTAAACGTCCTCCTGATAGCCACACATCCCCACCAGCCGCACGGTGATGTCGCACAGTTCGTCATTGCTGTAGGGAACGTCGATCCTGAGCACGCGGCCGCTCTGGTGTAGGCGTTGGTAGTGGTCAGCCAGGCGGAAGAGGTAGGTCTGCTTTTCCTCTTCGTTCCAGTTGCCGCGGATCCCCTCGAATACAGCGGTACCGTAGTTGAAGGCGTGGGTCGCTACGCTAATCTCGGCCTCAGCCAGGGGGACGAACTGCTTGCCGAAGTAGGCATAGGGCGCGGCCATAACAAAAACGCTCCTTTCAAGGGGAGTTGGCCTAATTATATCAGCCTTCTGACCAAACACAACCCCCTGGTCGGCTCTCGTTGACTCTACTAGGCTACCCAGGCTATCTTGGGGATGTCGAGGTTGATGACGCAGATGGCTGGTTGGTTTCCCCTGGGCGATTGCGAGCTTCTGGTCGTGAGCGATGGCGTCATCCGCCTGGACGCCGGCGCTATGTTCGGCGTCACGCCGCGAGCCATGTGGGAGCCCCTGGTGGGGCCGCTCGATGAGGAGCACCGCCTGGCCATGGGTCTCAACTGCCTCCTGGTGCGCTCGCAGGGCAAGCTGATCCTGGTGGAGACCGCCGTGGGCAATAAGACGACGCGCGTCCCCGGCGGCGCCGACGTGGCCCAGGCGGGAACGCTGGTGGAGGACATGGCCCGCCAGGGCATCCGGCCCCAGGATGTGGATATCGTCATTAACACCCACCTCCACTTCGACCACTGCGGCGGCAACACCACCTACCGCGACGGCAAGTTAGCCCTCACCTTTCCCCGTGCCCAGTACCTCCTCCAGAAGGGCGAGTGGGAGGAGGCCAACCACCCCAACGAGCGCACGCGGGCCAGCTACCTTCCCGAGAACCTGGAGCCCCTGGCCAGCAGCCGCCAACTGGAGCTGGTGGAGGGCGAAGTGGAGGTGATCAAGGGCGTGCGCATCCTGCCCGCCCCCGGCCATACCGCTCATCATGCCGTCGTGGAGGTGACCTCCGCTGGCCAGACGGCCCTCTACATCGGCGACCTGGCCCAGCATCCGCTGATGCTGGAGCGCCTGGCCTGGATATCTTCCTTCGATGTGCTGCCCCTGGTCGCGCTGGAGAGCAAGAAGCGTATCCTGAAGCGAGCGCTAGCCGAGAATGCGCTGCTTGTCTGCCCGCACTGCCCGCCGCCGGGCCTCGGGCGCCTGAGGCTGGTCGACGGCAAGCGCAGGTGGGAGGCGCTATGAGCAGCGGTCAGGCCTCCACCCTGCGCCGCACTGCCCTGTACGCCCAGCACCTCGCTCTGGGCGGGCGGATGGTTCCCTTCGTCGGCTGGGAGATGCCCGTCCAGTACAAAGGCATCGTCGAGGAGCACCACGCCGTTCGTCAGCGGGTCGGCCTGTTCGACGTCTCCCACATGGGCCGCCTGGAGGTGACCGGCCCCGACGCTGCCTCTTTCCTGCGCAGCCTGGTGACCTACGACATCGCCAGGCTGGAGGTGGGCGAAGGCCACTACGCCCTCGTCTGCCAGGAGGACGGCGGCATCCTGGACGACGTGTACGTATTCCGCCTGGCCGACGAGCGCTTCCTGATGGTAGTCAACTCCGCCAACGCCGACAGGATCCGCGATTGGGCGCCGCGGCACCTGACGCCCTCGCTGCAGGCGGCGGTGGAGGATCGCCAGCGGGAAACAGCCATGCTCGCCCTCCAGGGACCGCAGGCCGTCCAGGAGATGGGGCGCGTGCTCCCGACGGTCGCCGAGGGGCTGGCTGGCCGCCACAGCACCGAGGTCTCGCTGGCGGCCGCGACGGTCTTCATCTCCCGTACGGGCTACACGGGCGAGGACGGCTTCGAGATAATTGCTCCGCTTCCGTCCAGGCCTGCCCCCCGGCCGTTCTTGCCGACGGCGGCCGCGGAGCCTCTGGGTGCGGGCGTCGGTCTTTGGCTTTATTTGGTTGGCCGCGGCGTCCAGCCCTGCGGCCTGGGTGCCCGCGACAGCCTCCGCCTGGAGGCGGCTCTCCCCCTCTACGGCAACGACATCGATACGTCCACCAATCCCTTCGAGGCCGGCCTGGGCTGGGTGGTGACCTTCGACGATGGCGCCGATTTCATCGGCCGGGAAGCCCTCCTGCGCATCCGTGAGGCCGGCGTCCAGCGCCACCTGACCTGTCTCAAGGCCCAGGAACGGGGCGTCATGCGGCCGGGCTATGCTGTCCTTCACTCGGGCCGCCGGGTGAGCGAGCTGACCAGCGGTGGCTTCTCGCCGACGCTGGGGGTGAGCATCGGCATCGCCTACCTGCCGCCGGAGCTGGCCAGCGTGGGCACGGAGGTGGAGGTGGACGTGCGTGGCAGGCCTCTGCGGGCGCAGGTGGTGCAGCGGCCGTTCTACAAGCGGGGAAAGCCGGGTTAGCCTTCTACCTCAAGCGTGGCCACTATCTGGTCGAAGACGGCATCTGCCGCGGGGTCGCGCACGAATCGACTTATCTCGCATCCGTCACCTCGGGTGACTAGCTGCGAGGCAGTTTCGATATCGTAGATGCTGATCATTAACTCGCCCTCAGCAGGAAAGGGTGGACCACCGAGAATAACGAAGTCCCTTCCTGCTGGCAGATGCAACGTTACGTCTTGCACCTTGAACGGCCCGCCGCCTTCTACCATCACACCGGGCAACTCCGATGGAGGTCGTACGGGCGGGGGCGCTTCTGGTGGGAAATCCTCGGGTGTTGTCCGGACGGGAGGCGGGCAGACGCCGAACTCAGGCGTGGGTGCGGCGGTCACGGGCGGCCTGTCAGGGCCCGGCGGGCCCACGGTGGGTATGGCGTGCGGCGAGGGCTCAGGCACCGCGGCCGTCGAGGTGAGATCGACAGCGGCTTCAGGCGTCTGCGTCAGCGTCTCCTCAATGTCCTCCGCCACGCCCCTGTCGTCGTCCGTCTGCGTGGCGAAGTAGGCGCCAAGTGCAATACCTGTCGCCACGAGCCCAATCCCAATGAGGCCCATGATCCATCGCGTAATCGCTGCGAGCACCACCCATCACCGGCCCGATTATATCACCGAACGTCAAAATCATTCCCTCGCACTAACTATCTGCCGCTCCGCGCCTTCCCGCATTGACTTGCCCTCCCTCCGAACGCTAATCTTGGGCTTACTAGTCCAGAGGAGGGGAGCCAGTGGCCAGCCCTACTGACTGCCGCTACACCAAAGAGCACGAGTGGGTGCGCGTCGAGGATGACCTGGGCACAGTCGGCATCACCGACTACGCCCAGGACCAGCTTGGCGACATCGTCTACCTGGACCTGCCCTCGCCGGGGACGCAGGTCAAGCAGCTCGAAAAGTTGGGCGAGATCGAGTCGGTGAAGGCCGTCTCCGACCTCTACTCGCCCGTCAGCGGCGAGGTGACGGAGGTCAACCAGGAGGTCATCGACAGGCCGGAGCTGGTAAACCAGTCGCCCTACGAGGAGGGCTGGCTGGTGCGCGTGCGCCTGGCCGACACCGTCGAGGTGGACGATCTCCTCGCCGCCGAGCAGTACGACGAGCTGATAGCGCAAGCCCAGGAGACATGACTCTTCCCTACATCGCCAACACTGAGACCGACCGCCAGGCCATGCTGGCCGCCATCGGCGTGGCCTCGGCCGAGGAACTGTTTGCCGATATCCCGCCCGAATTCCGCATCGGCGGCCTGAACCTGCCCCCGGCCCTGTCGGAGCCGGAGCTGGTGCGGGAGCTATCGGCCCTGGCCGGGCGCAACCGGCCAGTCGACAGCATGCCTTGCTTTCTGGGCGGCGGTGCCTATCGGCACTTCATCCCCAGCGTGGTCAGCGAGGTCATCGGCCGCAGCGAGTACGCCACCGCCTATACCCCCTACCAGGCCGAGATCAGCCAGGGCACCCTCCAGACCGCCTTCGAGTTCCAGTCGATGGTCTGCGAGCTGACGGCTCTGGACGTGGCCAACGCCGGCATGTACGATGGCGCCAGCGCCCTGGCCGAGGCTTGCCTGATGGCCGCCGGCGTCAGCGGCCGTCGCCGCATCGCTCTCCTCTCCACCGTTCACCCCCACTGTCAGGCGGTGGTGCGCACCTATGCCTTCGGCCGCGACCTGACAGTGGACGTGGTGGCCCCCGACGGTCTGGCCCTCAGCGAGGAGCATGCCTGCCTGGCCGTGCAGCAGCCCAATTTCTTCGGCTATCTCTTGCCCGATGTCGAGGCGCTGGAGAGGGCAGTGCATGAGGCGGGAGCCCTTTTCATTGTGTCCGTCGACCCCATATCGCTGGGCTTGTTCCGACCGCCCGGCGAGTACGGGGCCGATGTCGTGGTGGGCGAGGGGCAATCGCTGGGCAGCCCCCTGAACTTCGGCGGGCCCTATCTGGGCCTCTTCGCCTGTCGCCAGCACTACCTGCGCCAGATGCCGGGCCGCATCGTCGGCCGCACCACCGATGCCCAGGGTCGCACTGGCTACGTCCTCACCCTCCAGACCCGCGAGCAGCACATCCGCCGCGAAAGGGCCACCTCCAATATCTGCACCAGCCAGCAGC
>DAOUDQ010000088.1:0-4161 GCA_034431045.1 Dehalococcoidia bacterium
ATAACATCTTCTTCGTCCTCTGCGTGGGCTCGCGCGACCGCCACTTCTATCGCTACTGTTCCCGCTTCTGCTGCATGTACTCCATCAAGGAGCCCTACCAGGCCCTCACCCACGGCGTCAAGGACATCACCGTCCTCTACATGGACGTGCGGGCCTACGGCAAGGGCTTCGACGCATTCTTCGACCGCACGCGGCAGGAGGGGGCCAAGTTCATTCGTGGCCACCCGGCGGAGATCAGCCCTAATGGCAAGGGCCTCATCGTGCGCTACGAGAACACCGACATCGGCCAACTAGAGACGGCTGAGGCCGACATGGTGATCCTGGCCACAGCGGTGCGGCCGCCCGAGGGGCTGGAGAAGCTGGCCGAGGTGCTAGGGATAGAGGTGGACGAGGACGGCTTCTTGAAGACGGTGGAGGCCCAGGGAGGAGTGATCACCACCAGCCGGCCGGGCATCTTCGCAGCCGGCTGCGCCAGCGGGCCCAAGGACATCCCCGATAGCGTCGCCGAAGGGAGTGGGGCGGCCACCTCCGCCCTAACCTACATCGAGCAAAGGGAATGGCCCGAGCCGGAGATCGGCGACCCCATCGAGGACGTGGAGGAACCACGTATCGGCGTGTTCGTCTGCCACTGCGGCTCCAACATCGCCGCCGTCATCGATGTGGAGAAGGCGGTGGAGTACGCCCTCACCCTGCCAGACGTCGTCCACGCCCAGAGTCAGATGTTTAGCTGCGCCGGCAACCAGGTGGAGGAGATCGCCGATGCCATCCGTGAGAAGAAGATCACACGGGCGGTGGTGGCCGCCTGCTCCCCCAAGACCCACGAAGGGACCTTCCGCCGCGCCTGCCGCCTGGGCGGCCTCAACCCCTACCTCTTGGAGATGGTCAACCTGAGGAACCAGGACTCCTGGGTACACAAGGACTACCCGGAGGAAGCGAACTTCAAGGGCCGCGACATGATCAAGATGGGGGTGGACAAGGCCCGTCTGCTCCAGCCACTAGAGATTGGCCACGCGCCGGTGGTTCAGAAGGCACTGGTGATCGGCGGGGGTATCGCTGGTATGACCGCCGCTGCCAACCTCGCCCGGCAGGGCTACGAGACCCACCTTGTGGAGAAAGAGCCGGAGCTGGGTGGTATGCTGCGAAGGCTGGGCCGGCTCTCTCCCAGCGGGACGCCTGCGAGCGAGCTGATAGGGGAGAGGAAGAGGGAGGTAGAGGAGGCCGGCGTTCACCTACACCTCGGCACGGAGGTGGAGGTCATTAGCGGATTCGTGGGCAACTTCAGCGCTCGCCTGAGCGACGGCGAGGAGCTGCAGGCAGGCGCCATAGTCCTGGCTATGGGCGCCCGACCTTACCAGCCAACCGAATTCAACTACGGCCAGGACCCCCGCGTTGTTACCAACCTAGAGCTGGCGGGCATGATGCCTGACGTCCCTGGCGAGCATATCACCTTCATCGGTTGCGTGGGCTCTCGCACCGATAGCACCGGCTGCTGCCGCTACGGCTGTACAGCTATGATTGGCCAGGCGCTGAAGCTGCGCCGAGCTGGCAAGAAGGTGCGCGTCCTGTACCGCGATATCCGTACCTTCAGCCGCGAGGCCGAGGAGATGTATGAGCAGGCCCTGAGAGAGGGCGTCCAGTTCTTCCGCTACGACCCCGACAGCACGCCGGACAAGGTCATCACCTACCCCAACGGGACCGTGGCGCTGAGTGATGAACTCACGGGCGTGGAGCTGAGTATCCCCACCGACCTGCTGGTGCTGACGGTGGGACTTCAGCCCCAGGAGGAAAACATCGCCGACCAACTCAAGGTGGCCCGCAGCGAGGACGGCTTTCTCCTGGAGCGCCACCCCAAGCTGGGCCCCGCCGAGGCGCCCGCGCCCGGCATCTACCTGGCGGGGACGGTCCAGTACCCCAAGGATGTGCGGGAGAGCATCGCCCAGGCTCTGGCTGCGGCGTCCAAGGCGGGATTGATCCTGTGTCGCGACACCATCGAGAAGGAGCCCATTACCGCCCGCCTGGTCGAGGATAAGTGCATAAAGTGCGGCATCTGCGTTTCCGCTTGCCCATTCGGCGCCATCGAGCTCATCGGCAAGGTGAAGGAAGGCACCATCGTGTTCCACGAGGCAGCCTGCACGGGGTGCGGCAACTGCGCCGCCGTCTGCAACTACGATGCCGTCATCATGCCCTACTTCACCAAGGAGCAGATCCTGGCTCAGATCGACGCCGCCCTGGCCGAACGGCCCGAGGACAAGGTCGTGGTCTTCACCTGCAACTGGTGCTCCTACCCCGGCGCTGACCAGGCGGGCATCGAGAAGATCCAGTACCCACCCTCCTCTCGGATCATCAAGATGATGTGCTCAGCGCGGATCGAGGAGGAGTTCATCGGTCGCGCCTTCGAGAAGGGAGCAGGGGCGGTCCTGGTCACCGGCTGTCGCCTGACCGAAAAGGGCTCCGACTGTCACTACAACTACGCCAACCAGCAAACGCTCAAGCGGTTCCAGTTCTGGCATCGCAAGTTCACCCGCCAAGGTATCGAGCCCGAGCGGCTACAGCTTCATTGGAACTCGGCGTCCGAAGGCAAGGAGTTCGCCGCCAAGATGCGAGAGATGCACGAGGTGATCCAGAACCATGCGCAGAAACTAGCCGAAGGAGTGGCCAGTGGTGAGCCAGCGAATTGATAGCGTACTCCTAGAAGACGAAACCTGGGAGCGGGTCGATAAGGCCACGGGTGGAGCGGCAGCGCCCTGCTTCCAGTGCGGCGTGTGCACAGCCATTTGCCCCTGGGGGCTGGTGAAAGGGGAGACCATCAGCATTCGGAACATCGTTCGCCAGGCCCAACTGGGGTTGCCCGGCTGGAGCGACGGTCTGTGGCTGTGCACCACCTGCCAATGGTGCGAGAGTCGCTGCCCCCACGAGGTAGACATTACCAAGGCCATTCTCGGCTTACGCCGCCTGGCCTGGAAGGAGCGGCAGGTCCCCCAAGGCCTTCCTTCCCTGCTCTGGGACATCTACTTCGACGGCAATGCCTGGGGCCGCCCGCCCTCGGAGCGCCCGCTGTGGACGAAAGGCATGACCGTCAAGGAATTCTCGCCCGAGGACGAAATCCTGCTCTACGTGGGCGACGACGCCGCCTACGACAGGCGCATTCAGAAGGTGGCGCGCGCCCTGGTGTCGCTGCTCGAGGCGGCCGGGGTGACTTTTGGCACCCTGGGAGAGCGTGAGCCCAGTTGCGGCGACCCCGTAAGGAGCGTGGGCCACGAGGAGTACCTGGCGGAGATCATCGACACCAACGCTCGCCTCTTCCAGGAGGTGGGGGTGAAGACGATGGTCACCGTCTCCCCCCACTGCTACGACATGTTCGCCAACCGCTACCCCAACCTCAGCGGCGACTTCCGCCCTCTGCACTACAGCCAGTACCTTCTGGAGCTGATCGAGGGCGAGCGCCTGAAGTTCGAGAACGAGCTGCCGCTAAAGGTAACCTATCACGACCCCTGCTACCTGAGTCGACGCAACGGCATATGCGACGAGCCTCGCCGAGTCCTTCAGAGCATTCCGGGCCTCGAGCTGGTAGAGATGGAGCGCAGTGGTCAGGATACGCTCTGCTGCGGCGGTGGCGGCGGCCGGATGTGGATGGAGACGGCCGCCGGCGAGCGCTTCTCCGACCTGAGGATTCAGGAGGCCGCAGAGACGGGGGCAGAGGTGGTGGTCACCTGCTGTCCTCACTGCCTATCCTGCCTGGAGGACAGCCTGAGCGTAGTTGACAGGTCGAAGCTGCGGCTGATGGACCTCGCTGAGGTAGCCCACCTGGCTCTGCAGGGTCAAGCGGTGACTAGCGACGTCGCCTCCGGGAGGTCGTAAACGATGACCAAGCCACTATACGGTGCCCAGGAAGCCAGCTCCATCTGGGTGTACTTAGAGGAGGATCAGGGCCGATTGGAGGGTGTATCCCTGGAGCTGATGGGGAAAGCCCGCGAGCTGGCCGACGGCCGGGACATCCCCCTTGTGGGCGTTCTGCTCGGCGACCAGGTGAGCGGCCTGGCCCAGGAGGCCATCGCTGCCGGTGCCGACCAGGTGCGAGTGGCCGATCATCCCCTCCTGCGTCAGTACACCACCGATGGCTACACAAAAGTGTTCACGGAGCTTATCCTCGAGGGGAAGCCA
>DAOUDQ010000089.1:0-4054 GCA_034431045.1 Dehalococcoidia bacterium
TGGTGAAGCCACCAGACAGGGCCGAGGGAGGCCGCCGCCGCAGGATATCCAGGGTGCTCACGAAGCCGCCCTTGTTGTCCCGTGGGCCAGCCAGGATGCGGCCGCTATCGGGGTCAACGACCTCGCCGAAGCAGTTCACCGCCACCAGCGCCCCGACGATGATGTCGCCCGCTGCCCCTTCGCTGGCGCTGCCGATGCCTCCCTTGACCGCTCGCTCCATGCCCAGGGCCTTGCCCACAGTGGCGCCGCTGCCCGCGCCCACGCTCCCCTGGGAGATTCGACCGCCCTTGGCCGCCCGGCAGGCGGCGTAGCCAGCGGCGGCATCGGGGCGCACGTCTGAGCGACCAATGGACAGATCGTAGAGCACAGCCCCCACCACGATCGGCACCACCCCGCCGGGGGTGGGGAAGCCAACGCCCCGCTCCTCCAGGTAGCGCATCACCCCCGCGGCGGCGTCCAGGCCGAAGGCGCTGCCGCCGCTGAGGAGAACGGCGTGGACGCGCTCCACCAGGTTCCCAGGGCGCAGGAGGTCGGTCTCGCGAGTGCCGGGGGCGCCGCCGCGCACATCGACGGCGGCGACGGCGCCCGCCTCGCAGAGGACGACGGTACAGCCGGTGGCCGCCCGCCGGTTCGTCCAGTGGCCGACGCGCAGGCCGGGGATGGCGCTGATGGCGTCAGGCGGCACTAGCCCTTACTAGTAGTCTTCCCGCTCCCAGGCTATGGACATGCCCATGCCACCGCCTATGCACAACGTTGTCAGGCCCCAGCGGGCACCACGCCGCTCCATCTCGTAGGCTATGGTACCCACCAGGCGGCCGCCGGTGGCCCCCAGGGGGTGACCCAGAGCGACGGCGCCGCCGTTGACATTCAGCCGCTCATCCCATTCGTTCGAGCCCAGCTCGCGCATCACTGCCACGACCTGGCAGGCGAATGCCTCATTAATCTCGATGAGGTCGAACTGGTCCAGGGACATGCCGGTGCGCTGGAGCAGCTTCTGGGTGGCGGGCAGTGGACCGATGCCCATGATCTCGGGGTCGACGCCGACGGTGGCGGCACCACGGAAGGTGAGCAGCGGCTTGTAGCCCAGCTCCTTGGCCTTGTCCTTGGACATCAGCAGCAGCAGGGAGGCACCCTCAGTGCGAGGGCAGGAGTTGCCCGCCGTCACCATGCCGCCCTCCTTGTAGGCTCCCTTCAGCGTGGCCAGCTTCTCCAGGCTGCTCTCGCGGCGGGGGCCCTGGTCCTTGTCTATGGTCTGCGTGCGGCCATCGAGGTACTCGATAGTGAGGGGGATGATCTCCCGGTCGAATTTGCCCGTGTCCTGAGCAGCCACCGCCCTCTCCTGGCTCGCCTGGGCGAACTTGTCGGCCTCCTCGCGGGATATCTTGTAGACCTCGCACAGCTTCTCCGCCGTCTGCCCCATGTTCATGATCCAGGGCTCTTTTATGTTGAACCACTGGGGCAAAAGCTTGGCCTGCTTGTCCGGGTACATCTGCCAGTTTTCCCGCTTCATGAACTCCATCATGACCTGTGGGTTGTCCATGGACAGGGCATCCCCACCGGGTGGTATGGGGCCGACGCGGTCCATGGTCTCCACGCCACCGGCCAGGACAACGTCCGACATGCCGCACATGATGGCGTGAGCCCCCATCGTTACCGTCTGGAGGGAAGAAGCGCACTGCTTGTTCAGGTCGGTGGCGGAGATGGTGTCGGGGAAGCCCGCCTCGAACACGTACATACGAGCGCGGGTCAGAATACCCACCAGTTGCGACGAGCCCAACGCGATCTCGTCTATCAAGTTCGGATCCAGCTTGTTCCGCTCGACGATGGCCTTCATCAAGGGCACCACAAACTCCACGTGGGTGATGTCCTTAAGAACCCCTCTGGCTCCCGCCCTTCCGAAGGGCGTGCGCACGGCGTCAACAACGACGGCCTCTGTCATCCTCGTCCTCCTTTCAGCGGCCTACGATGCTTGATTCACCGTTGACAGCGCGGGCAGAAGTGAGTGCTCCGCCCGCTCACTTTGATACGCTCGATGGGCGTGCCGCAGTTGTAACAGGGCTCGCCTGTCCGCCGGTAGACCTTCACGTGCCACTGGTGCTGGCCTTCCCGGCCGTCGGCGTCCACATAGTCACGGAAGCTGCTGCCGCGATGGCCCATCGCCTCCAGCAGAACCTCCCCGATGGCCCTGTGCAGCCGCTCCACCTCGTGGCCCGCCAGGCTCTCGGCTGGCCGGCGAGGGTGGATGCCCGCCAGAAGGAGCGCCTCCTCCGAGTAGACATTGCCCAGGCCAGCCAGCGCCTGCTGATCCATCAGCACCGCCTTGATGGGGGTCGACCTGCCGTCTGTGAGCGAGTGCAGGGTCTGCCGAGTCAGGCCCTCCAGGGCATCGGGCCCCAGCTTGCCCACGATCGGCTCGACGGCCTCCACCAGCCACATGCTGCCTAGCTTGCGCATGTCAGTGTAGCGCAGCTCGCTGCTATCATCCAGCGAAAAGCAAATCCGGAGATAGGGATCCTCTGGTGCGTCCTTGGACCGATGGAGGACAGCGCCCGTCATGCGCAGGTGGACGATGAGACAGCGACCGTCGGAGAGGCGGAACAGGAGGTACTTGCCCCGGCGGCAGATATCCTCGATGCGCCGCCCGGGCAGAGCACGGCAGAACTCAGCCGGCGACGGCCACTGGACAATGCGCTCCGCCCCCGGCAATACGCGGATGCGGCTGAAGGTTCGACCCACCGCTCGCGACAGGAGATCGCGCCGTATGGTTTCCACTTCGGGCAGCTCGGGCACCTATGCCCCTCCACGTTAAACAGTGCCGCAACCTTCACGCTGCAGCACCGCGAAAACGACGCCAAGATGGCACAGCTAAGTCACCTACTCCATCTCCCCCCAGTTCAGGCCGCTTTTTATGTCCACCTTCAGGGGAACCTTTAGCTCCAGGGAGCGAGGCATGATATCCACCACCAGCTCCCGCACGGCGTCGACCTCCCTGGCTGGGCACTCGAAGATCAGCTCGTCGTGCACCTGGAGGATCATGCGGCTGACCAGACGGCGGGCCTGCATCTCAGCGTCGATGCGGTTCATGGCGATCTTGATGATATCGGCGGCGGTGCCCTGCACCGGCATGTTTATCGCCGCCCGCTCGGCGGCCTGGCGGACATTGACGTTGGGGGAGTTGATCTCGGGGATGTAGCGGCGGCGGCCCAGAAGCGTCTCGGCGTAGCCCCGCTCGCGCGTCCGCTGCACCGTCTCCTCGCTGTACTTGCGGATGCCGGGGTACTTGGCGAAGTAGGTCTTGATGAACTCCGCCGCCTCCTCCCGCGAGATGCCCTCTCGCTGGGACAAGCCGAACTCGGTGAGGCCATAGAGCACGCCGAAGTTGAACACCTTAGCCCGCCGCCGCATCTCCGGCGTGACCTCAGACAGGGCCACGCCGAACACCTGGGAGGCGGTGGCGGCGTGGATGTCCTCGTCCCGGCTGAAGGCGCCCACCAGCCCAGGGTCCTCGGTGATGTGGGCCATGATCCGCAGCTCGATCTGGGAGTAGTCGGCCGAGAGAAGCAGGGGGTCGGGCCCGACGTCGCCGGCCACAAAGGCCCGCCGCACCTGGCCGCCCAGCTCCGTGCGCACGGGGATGTTCTGGAGGTTGGGGTTGCTGGAGGAGAGGCGGCCGGTGGCAGTCGCCGTCTGGTTGAAGTCGGTGTGCAGGCGGCCTGTGCGGGGGTTGATCAGGCCGGGCAGGGCATCGACGTAGGTGGACTTGAGCTTGGTGAGCTCTCGGTATTCGTGGATCCGGTCGATGATGGGATGGAGCCCCCGCAGGCCCTCCAGCGATTGGGCATCGGTGGAGTAGCCCAGCTTGGGCTTGCGCGTCTTGGGCAGCCCCAGTTGCTCGAAGAGCACCTGGCTGAGCTGCTGGGGCGAGCCGATGTTGAAGCGATGGCCCACCTGCCCGTAGGTCTCCTCCTCGACCCTGGCGATCTCGCCAGCCAGTGCCTGAGACATCTCCCGCAGCACCGACACATCCAGGGCCACCCCCTCCATCTCCATGCGG
>DAOUDQ010000090.1:0-13804 GCA_034431045.1 Dehalococcoidia bacterium
CGGCGGTGGTCGCCAGGGGCCCGTCAACGGGGAGGATGAGAAGGCCGCTGGCACCCTGTCCAGAGAGCATGTGGGAGGCGAAGGTGAGGGCGGCGTTCAAGCCGCGAGGCCGGGGCGGCTCCCTGATGGCCTGAGCGCCCAGCCGTCGGGCGAAGGCCAGCAGCTCCAGGTCGGGGCTGACCACCGCCGTCGTAGCGATGGCCTGCACGCTTGCCAGCAGGCCGAGGACGTCCTCCAGCATGGCCATGACCAGGGCCTCGCGCTGGCCGTCGGACAGGGCCGGCCGCAGGCGGCTCTTCGACTGCCTCAGGGCTTTGACCGGTACCAGGGCGGCGATCATGAGCCTTTCCTTCGTACAGCTTCCACCACTGCGCGGGCGAGGGCGGCTTTCTCCTCCATGCCCTTCATTATCGTATCGGTGACCACAACGTCCAAGCCCAGGGCCTCGATCCTGGCGCGCTCGGCGGCGTCGGCGACGTCGATCACCAGGCAATCGAGGAAGTCCTGGTAGAGCCAGCCGACCTGCCAGGCGCTGACCTCCATGCGCATGCCCTTGAGCATCCTGTCGGCGGGGCCCTTGAGGACGGCTCCGCCGACGATGGGGCTGACGGCTACGACGCGGGCCTTGGTCTGGCGCAGGGCAGGCCTGACGCCAGGCAAGGCGAGGATGGGCCCGATGCTGACGATGGGGTTGCTGGGGGCGATGATGACGCCCTCGGCGGCGGTGATGGCGTCGATGACGCCCGGGGCGGGCTTGGCCTCCTCGATGCCGGCGAGCTTGATGCCGCGGAAGGGGTCGGAGGCGCCGCGCTTCACCATGTACTCCTGGAAGTCGAGCAGGCCGTCGGGGGTCTCGACCCTGGTGCGGACGGGCTGGTCGGTCATGGGCAGGATGGTGACCTCCAGGCCGAAGGCGCGGGCGATCTCGGCGGTGGCCTGGGAGAGGGTGCGGCCCTGGCGCAGAAGGTGGGTGCGATGGATGTGGGTGGCCAGGTCGCGGTCGCCGAGGGAGAACCAGGTGTCGTGGCCGAAGCGCTCCAGGGCATCGAGGGCGTGGAAGGTGTCATCGGCCAGGCCCCAGCCCGTCTCCGGGTTGACCAGGCCGGCTAGGTGGTAGATGACGATGTCGATGTCGGGCGATACGTGGAGGCCGAACATCTCGAGGTCGTCGCCAGTGTTGGAGACGATGGTGACATCCTTCTGGGGGACGACCTGGACGAGCCCCTGGAGGAAGCGGGCCGCGCCGATGCCGCCAGCGAGTACGGTCAGCATGGTTTGGGTGGGGGCTTCTTGCGGGTGCGCTTGGGCTTGGGCTGCGGGGGCTTGGTGGTCTGGAGACGTTCTAGCGCGCGGTGGATCATCTGCACATTGGACCCGCCAGCGCCGATCTCGCGAAATAGCATTTCGGCTCTGAGGAGGAGTTCGCGCGCCTTCTTGTAGTCTCCCCGCTTCGCGGCCACGAGGCCCAGGTTGGCGAGGGCGCCGGCTTCGCCGAAGCGGTTGCCGATCTGCTGGTGGATCTCCAGGGCCTTCTTGTGGTGCTCCTCGGCCTTGTCTGGCGCGCCCCTGCGGGCGTATACGAGGCCCAGGTTATCGAGGTCGTGGGCCTGGCCGAGCCTGTTGCCGATCTCCTCGTCGATAGCCAGAGCCATCCTGTGGTGCTTTTCGGCCTTGTCGAGGCTGTCCAGTTCGAGATAGACGTTGGCCAGGTTGCCGAGGTCCTCGGCTTGGCCGAGGCGGTTGCCGATCTGCTGGTCGATCTCCAGGGCCTTCTTGTGGTGCTCCTCGGCCTTGTGCAGTTCCCGCCTGTCTGCGTAGATATTGCCCAGGTTGCCGAGCTGGTTGGCCTGGCCGAGGCGGTTGCCGATCTGCTCATGAATGGCCAGGGACCCCCTATGATACTCTTCGGCCTTGTCGAGGTCGCCTCGATAGGAATATATGTTGCCCAGGTTGCCGAGGTTGCGGGCCTGGCCGAGGCGGTTGCCGATCTGCCGGTCGATCTCCAGGGCCTTGTTGTAGTGCTCCTCGGCCTTGTCCAGATCGCCCCGTAGGAAGGAAACGTTGCCCAGGCTGCCAAGCGCCGCAGCCTCGCCCTCCGGGTCGGCCGCTTGCTGAGAAAAGTGGAGGGCGCGACGGAATTGGCCCTCCGCCTCCTGGAGGCTGCCCAGCATACCCAAGCTGCTGCCGATGAGGATATGCAGCGCGCAGCGCTGGCTGTCGTTGTCCGCGGCCGCGAAGGCCTTCTCGAACTCTCGAATCGCCGCCTCGTGCTGCGCGGCTTGCTGGAGGCGAAGGCCTTCCTGGAAGGGGTCGCGGACTTCAGGCTTCGCTTGCGGTAGGCCGTCGAGATACTGGGCTAGCCTGCCGAGCGACGCCTCAACCCTCTCCAGCCGCTCGCTCACATCAGGCTGTCCTCGCAGCCGGCGCCAGAGCCAGCGTAGGCCGGCCAAGAGGGCACCCAGGATTGTGAGTGAGCCGGCGACGATCCCAATGATAATGCCCGCAATTTGCAGGGGAGTCAGCGCGCTACCTCCACCACGGTCACCCCCTCGCCGCCCTCCTTGGGCGGGGGCGTCGAGAGCGATTTTACCAGAGGGTGCGTGCTCAGCGCATCCCTGATGCCGCGGCGCAGGGTGCCCGTCCCCTTGCCGTGCACGATGCGCACCTCGGGGACGCCGGCGCGGAAGGCGGCGTCCAGGTGGCGGTCGATGAGCGGCATTGCCTCCTCCACCGACATGCCGCGCACCTCCAGCTCGGGCGGCGGCGGAGCGGAGGGCGGGAGGCTGGTGTCGACGGTCGTGACTTCGGAGGCCTTGTCCACCCCCTCCACCTCGCTGACGTTGATCCTGCCGTGGAAGGAGCCGAGGCGGACGGCGAGCTCGCCGTGCTCGTCGGGCGGGCCGAGGGCCTCGGCGGGCTGGGAGAGGTCGCGCAGCCAGAGGCGGTCGCCGGCGGCGATGGGCGGCAGGGGGCCCTTGCGGCGGCGGCGCCTGCGCCGCACCTTCTCCACCCGCTCCTCGACGGCCTCGACCTCCTGCCCGGCGGCGGCGAGGGCTTCTTTCGTGGCGGCGGCTGCGGCCTCGCGCTCAGCGGCTGCGGCCTCCCGCTCGGCGCGGGCGATCTCCTTGGCGGCGGTGCGCAGACGGGCGCGGGTCTGCTGAAGCTCGCGCTCCATCTCCAGGCGCGTCCGCTCGATGGTGCGATCGTGCTCGCTGTCGACGGCGGCCAGCTTCTCCTCCAGGCGGGCGCGGATCTCCTCCGCCTCGCGGCGGGCGATCTGCTCGGCGCGGGCGGCGTCGGCTGCTGCCTGGCGCTCGCGCTGGATCTCGGACAGGAGGCTCTCGAGCTCCTGGCGGTCGGGGGCGATGTGCTGGCGGGCGCGCTGGAGGATGTCGGCGGGCATGCCCAGGCGGTCGGCGATGGCCAGGGCGTTGCTCTGGCCGGGCAGGCCGATGGTCAGGCGATAGGTGGGGGCCAGGGTCTCCAGGTCGAACTCCACCGAGGCGTTCACGATGCCGGGGGTGACGTGAGCGAACACCTTGAGCTGGCCGTGGTGGGTGGTGGCGACGGTGGTGGCGCCCACGTCCAGCACCTGCTGGAGGATGGCCTGGGCTAGGGCTGTCCCCTCGCTGGGGTCGGTGCCCGCGCCCAGCTCGTCTAGGAGCACCAGGCTGTTGCGCTCGGCCTCGCCCAGGATGTGGATGATGTTGCCGACGTGGGAGCTGAAGGTGGAGAGCGACTGCTCGATGCTCTGCTCGTCGCCGATGTCAGCGTGGAGGGAGGCGAACACGGGGACGCGACTGCCCAGATCGGCCGGGATGGGCAGGCCGGCCTGGGCCATGAGGGTGAGCAGGCCGACGGTCTTGAGGGCGACCGTCTTGCCGCCGGTGTTCGGGCCAGTGATGAGGACGACGGAGTAGGAGTCGCCCACCCAGATGGAGATGGGCACGACCTCGCCGGTGAGCAGGGGGTGGCGGGCGTTCATCAGGCGCAGCTCGCTGGGGCCGCGGGCCAGCCAGGGCTGGTCGTCGCTGAGGTAGGGGAGCTCGTTGCAGGCCAGGGCCTCGCCCAGCTTGGCCTTGGCCAGGGCCAGGTCCAGCTCGGCCAGCGTCTCCACCGTCGTCTCGATGTCGGCGGCGGCCTGGCCCACCTGGGCGCTGAGGGCGCGCAGGATGCGCTCCACCTCGCGCTGCTCCTCGAGCTGCAGCTCGCGCCAGGTGTTGCCCAGCTCGACGGCGTCCAGGGGCTCGAGGAAGACGGTGGCCCCGCTGCTGGAGATGTCGTGGACGATGCCCGGCAGGTGGCCACGCATCTCGGCCTTCACCGGGATGACGTAGCGGCCATCGCGCAGGGTCACGATGGGCTCCTGGGCCACCTGTCGGCCCGTCGGTGAGGAGAGGATGCGCTGGAGCTTGGCGGTCAGGCGGTCGTGGGCCAGGCGGGCCTCGCGGCGGAGCTCGCCCAGCATGGGGCTGGCGGCGTCGGTCAGTTCGGAGCGCGGGTTGATGCAGCGCGATATCTCCGCCGCCAGGGACGAGAGGTCGGCCAGGCCCCCGGCCATGGCGGTGAGCAGGGGCAGGTGCATGCCCAGGCGCTGGATGGTATTGCGCAGCGATACGGCCAGGCCGAGGGTGGCCTGGATGTCCAGCAGCTCGCTGGGCTCGAGGACGCCGGCCAGGGCTGCCTTCTGGGCCTGGGGGCGCACGTCGTGGGCGCCACCCAGCCTGAGGTTGGGCTGCATCTCCAGCAGGCGGCGGGCCTCGGCGGTGATGCGCTGGCGGCGGACGACCTCGGCGTAGTCGGCGGAGGGGCGCAGGGCGAGGGCCAGGGCGCGGCCGGCGGAGAAGGAGGTATGCTGGGCCAGCCGGGCCAGGATCTTGTCAAACTCCAGGGTGGAAAGGGTCTTAGTATTCAGCGCTTCTGTCCTTGCCTTAGAGATAGTTCTCGCCCCAGGACCACCGAGGTCTCGCGCTGGCGGGCGGGAATGTCCCAGTAGGTGCGCAGGAGGGCGTCGGCGTCGGGCAGGAGGCGGAAGCCGTGCTTCTCGTAGAAGCGAATGGCCCAGATGGCGGCGCCCCAGGTGCCCACCAGCAGGCGCTCGGTCGTCGTTAGGGACATGACGTGGCGCACCAGGGCGCTGCCGATGCCCCGGCGCTGGCGCTCGGGGAGCACGTAGCAGTGGCGCACCAGGGTCACGCCTCTGATCGGCTCGAAGCCGATGACGCCGGTCAGCCGTCCGTCGTCCTCCCAGCCGTAGAAGATCATGCGGCGGGCCTCGCGCTCCAGCTCGTCGATGGGCATGTACGGCTGGTGGTAGCAGTCGGCGGGAATGGCGCCCTCGTAGGCCCGGGCGGCGTCGTTGATGACCTCATGTATGCGGCCGACATCGGCTTGGTTGCAGGGTCTAATCAATGGTGACGGTCTCCACTAGGTGTAGCGCCTCACGGTAAAGCGAAGGAGCTCGGGCGACTCCTCGGGGAGGATGCCGGCCTTGGCCTTGGCGATGGATATCTGCTCCTCCACCGTGCTCACCCCCTCGATGTCCGGCAGGAGGAGGCCGCGGCGAGGGCCGAGGCGAACGATGAGGCCGTAGCGCTTGGGGTCGAGCTCCTCGGGGCCGGTCACCGGCTCTGCCGGGGAGAGAACGTCCACGCTGTAGGAGAGCTCATCGAGCTCTTCGGGGGTCACCTCCAGAAAGCGGGGGTCGCGGGTCGCTGAGTCGATGGCGTTGCGCACCACCTCCAGGGCCAGGTTGGCCTGGGTTGCCTCCAGGGTGCCGATACAGCCGCGCAGCTCGCCCCTCTTCTTGATGGAGACGAAGGCCCCTGCCTGCTCCAGCATCTCCCCCGAGGGCTCCGCCGGCTCGATGACGCGGCCCTGGCGCACGAACGTCTCCACCGCCTCCCTGGCCAGGCGAGCCAGGGGGTGGCTGCCTGCCTCTGTGCCGGGGTTTGCCGAAGCCTTTCCGGCCTCCTTGGCACCTTCAATATCGACGGCTGCCACCAGATAGCCCACGCCGAAGGGCCCCTCGTAGGAGAGGACGCGGGGCCTGGCCATCAGGCCGTCCAGGGCGCCCATGAGGAAGCTCAGCGATGGCACCGCGTCCTCGGCCGCCTGCTGGCGGAAGCTGGCGTCCATCTCCAGGACGGTCTTGACATCCCACTCTGCGATCGCCTTCTGGATCCTCTCGTCGAACAGGGGGCCCATTGGGCCGTACTCGAGGTTGTGGGAGAGGTCGGCGCTGGCGATGATGGCCACTCGCTTGCCCAGGCGCTCGGTCGCTCGGGCGACGGCCTGCCCCAGAGCGAAGTGTTGCCGCGGCGGCAGGTAGGATATGCATAAGGGCACCAGCTTCGCTTCTACCAGGCCCGGCCGCAGGTAGTAGAGGGGAACGGTGCAGCCCCAGTCCAGCCCGTCGCACCAGCGGCCTATGGAGTCGCGGTAGCGCCAGCGCTGAAGGGGCTCCAGAGGCACTCCGGCCCGCTGGGCTTCCTCGCAGATGAGGGAGGCCGCCTCCACATCGTTCTCGAAGGCGAACGTCACCTGGGGAGCGTCCCAGGCGTCGAGACTGCCGTTAGCGCTGGGGCCGACCAGGACGGCGAAGGCGTCGGGCTGCGCTGGCCCATGGGGACTGATGAGGATGGCCGTCTCCGGCTGGTGCTGGGCCGTCTCCCGCGCCACCTGCTCCAGGGCGTCTATCGTCTTCTGGGTCCCCCTCTCGCGGCCATGTCCGATCTCGTGGACGATGATCGGGGGATGAGGGGAGATGCAGGCGAACACTATTGATGCCATGACTTTCCTTTCGTCCATTATATCCCTCGTCAGGGAGGGGCTAAAGCCCCTGTCCAGCGTGGCCGTTGTCAGCCTGGTTGGCGACGCGGGATAATCCCTGACTCGGGTGGAGGAAAGGCAGCTAGAAAGGGGTCATAGCAAAGTAAAGGAGCACCTATCGCCCCAGGGTGGCCACCACGGCCTCCGCCAGGGTCGAGTCGACCTCGGGAGCCACAGTGCGAGGGTCGAGGAGGAGCTGGTCGTGCTCGATGCGGCCGATCACCGGCGGCTGGCCCAGGCGCAGACGCTGGGCCAGTTCCGTCACGCTTCTGCCGCCGTGGGCAGGGATGGCCACCACCCTGGTGGGCAGCCCCTCCTCTGGCAAGCTGCCGCCGCCGATCATCGAGCGCCCGTGCAGTATGCGAGCGGGCGCCCCGATGGCCCGCGCCCAGCGGCGGGCCCTTCTTTCGATGGTGGCCAGGGGCGTGGCGATCATCCGCCAGACGGGGATCTTCTCCAACGCCTCGCCCCGCACATAATGGATGGCGGTGGCAGCCAGGGCGGCGATGCTGGCCTTGTCCATGCGCAGCGCCCGCGCCAGGGGGTGGCGGCGCAGGCGGGCCACCAGTTCCTCGCGGCCGACGATGATGCCTGCTTGGGGGCCGCCCAGGAGCTTGTCGCCAGAGAACAGAGTGAGGTCGGCCCCGGCGGCGACGCTCTCCTGAACTGTAGGCTCGGTGGCTAGGCCGAACTGGCTGGTATCGATCAGGCAACCGCTGCCCAGGTCGTCCAGTAGCAACAGGCCATGCTGGTGGGCCAGGCGGACTAGGTCCTCAAGGGGAGACGACTCCACGAAGCCGATGATGCGGAAGTTGCTGGCGTGCACCCGCATGAGCGCGGCCGTGTCACTGGTGATGGCCTGCTGATAGTCGCTCAGGTAGGTGCGATTGGTGGTGCCTACCTCCACCAGGCGAGCGCCGCTCTGGTGCATCACCTCGGGGATGCGGAAGCCGCCGCCGATCTCCACCGCCTGGCCGCGGGAGATGATCACCTCTCGCTCCTTGGCCAGGGCAGTGAGCACCAGAAGGACAGCGCCAGCGTTGTTGTTGACCGCCATCGCTGCCTGGGCGCCGCTGATCTGGCACAGGAGGGCCTCGAGATGCATCTGGCGATCGCCTCGTTCGCCCTCCGTCAGGTGGAACTCCAGGTTGCTGTAGCCTCGCGATACCGCCTCCATAGCCGCTATGGCCTCCTGCGAGAGGGGGGCCCGCCCCAGGTTGGTATGGATGATAACGCCGCTGGCGTTGATCACTGGCCGCGGGGTGGGTTGGAGAAGAAGCTCGGCACGGCCCAGCACCGACTCCACCAGCACTTCGGTTGGCGGGCACTCATGGCCGGCGGCGATGGCTCGGCGGGCCTCTTGCAGTTGCTGGCGGATCAGCTCGGCCACGCTGTCGCTGGCCATCCGCGAGACGAGGGGACGGATGCGCCGGTGGGCCAGCAGGCGGCTCACGCTGGGCAGGTTGCGGAAGGGACTGGTCACGGCAACCTCGAACAGAATCCGGAAAGTGCCCATATTCTACCATATCGAGCTTTCCCTTGACCGTCGTGTGCCTCTCCCCTATCATGGGTTCAAAGCTAGAAAGGGCTCAAAGCTAGATTTGGAGGTCTCTAATGAACCTGCGCATTCCTGGTCCTACGCCCGTCCCGCCCGAGGTATTGGCGGTGAACGCTCGCCCCATGATCAACCACCGCGGGCCAGGGTTCGCCAAAATCCTCGACCGGGTGACTAGTCGTCTCAAGGAGTTTTTCCTGACGCAGAACGACCTGTTCATCCTCACCACCTCCGGGACCGGCGCCATGGAGACGGCGGTGGTCAACACCCTGTCGCCCGGCGACCGCGTGCTGGCGATCTCCATCGGCGCTTTCGGCAATCGCTTCGCCAGCATCGCCGAGGCTTATGGCGCTGAGGTGAGGCGCCTCGATGTCGAGTGGGGCAAGGCCGCCGACCCCGAGGACGTGCGGCGCGCCCTGGCCGCCGACCCCGCCATCAAGGCGGTGCTGGTGGTCCACAACGAGACATCAACCGGCGTCACCAACCCGCTGGAGGAGATCGCCAGGGTGGTGCGGGAGTTCGATAAGCTCATATTGGTGGACGCCATAAGCAGCCTCAGCGCTATCCCCGTCCGTACTGACGATTGGGGGCTGGACTTCGTCGTTACCGCCTCCCAGAAGGGCTGGATGGTGCCGCCGGCTCTGGCTATGGTCTCAGTGAGCGCCCGTGCCTGGGAGGCCCACGCTCAGGCCAAGATGCCCCGCTTCTACTTCGACATCAGCGCCGCCAAGGACTACCTTGGCCGTGGCCAGACGCCCTGGACCCCCGCTATCTCCGTCTTCTACTGCCTCGATTTGGCTCTGGACATGATGGCACAGGAGGGTCTGGAGAACATCTTCGCTCGGCATCGGCGCATAGGCCAGTTTGTGCGCGATGGCGTGAAGTCGCTGGGGCTGGAACTATTCCCCGACGAGCGCTTTGCCTCCGATACGGTGACGGCCATCAAGGTGCCCGAGGGGGTGGAGGTCAATGCCCTTCGGAAGCTCTGCAGGGAGGAGTATGACCTGATAATCGCCGGCGGCCAGGTCAAACTAGCCGGCAAGATCTTCCGCATCGGCCACCTGGGCTTCGTGTTAGAGGAGGACGTACAAGCGGCTCTGGACGTGCTGGCCAAGGCCCTGCCACGGGTGGGATTCGCCGTCCCTGCCGCCGGCTCCGGAGGGTGAGCGCCTGGTGACCGCCAAGGTCCTGGTCTGTGACCCGATAGCCGAGGACGGCATCAAGGCCCTGGAGGAGTTCGGCGCCCAGGTAGACGTGCGCTTGGGCATGTCGCCCGAGGAACTCAGCTCTGTCATCGGCGAATATGATGCCGTCATCGTCCGCAGCGAGACGAAGATAACGGCTGAGACTATTGCAGCGGCTAAGAGGCTTCAGATCATCGGACGGGCCGGGATCGGCGTGGACAACATCGCCGTGGACGCCGCCACTGAGCGGGGTGTCCTGGTGCTCAACGCCCCCACGGGCAACATTATTTCGGCTGCTGAGCATACCATCGCCCTGATGCTGGCCCTGGCCCGCAACGTCCCCCAGGCCAACGCTTCTCTCAAGGGCGGCAGGTGGGATCGCAAGCGCTTTGTGGGGGTGGAGCTGCGGGGCAAGACCCTGGGCATCATCGGCCTGGGCCAGGTGGGCTCGGAGGTAGCGCGGCGAGCACGGGGCCTGGAGATGCAGGTCGTGGGCTATGACCCCTTCCTGCCGGAAGAGCGGGCCCGCGTTCTGGGGGTGAAGGTGATTCCCCTGGAGGAGCTTCTTGGCCAGTCGGACTTCATTAGCGTCCACACAACCCTCACCGAGGGGACGCGTGGCCTCATCGGTGCCGAACAGATAGCCGTGATGAAGCCTTCTGTCCGCATCATTAACACTGCCCGCGGCGGCATCATCGATGAAGACGCCTTGTATCAGGCGGTTGAAGAGGGGCGCATCGCTGGCGCCGCCGTCGATGTTTTCGTCCAGGAGCCAGCGGTGGGCAACAAGCTGCTGGAGAGCGACCGCATCGTGGTGACCCCTCACCTGGGGGCCTCCACCGCCGAGGCCCAGGAGAGGGTGGCCGCGGACGTGGCAGAGCAGATCATCGCTCACCTGAACGGCGAGCCCGTTCGCTACGCTGTCAATGCTCCCCTCATCCCACCGGAGACCCTCTCCTTCCTGGCGCCATATGTTGACGTGGCACTGAAAACGGGGCTGCTTGCCCAGCAGTTGTGTGAGGGGCAGTTGAAGGATGTTCAGATAGAGTATGCGGGCGAGATAAGCCACCACGATGTGACGCTCCTGAAGGTGGCGGTTATCCGGGGTTTGCTGTCCTCGATCAGCGAGGAGCCGGTGAATATCGTTAACGCTGACCTGATAGCCCAGAGGCGAGGCCTGCGCATCGTCGAGCATAAGGGCCCCTCACACGAGATCTACAGCAATCTGGTGGGCGCTCGGCTCACTACCAGCGCTGGCGAGACTACCGTCTCGGCCACCCTGGCCCACGATGGCCCCCATGTCGTCTTGGTGAATGACTACTGGGTAGACATCCCGCCCGGCGAGGGCTATCTGCTGGTCTGCGAGAACGAGGACCGGCCGGGGATGATCGGCGCTGTGGGTATGCTGCTGGGCAACTTCAATGTCAACATCAGCTTCATGAACGTGGGCCGCCACGAGCGTCGCGGCTCCGCTCTCATGGTGCTCGCCCTGGACGAGGCGGTCACGAGCGAGCACCTCAAGAAGATCCGCGAGCTGCCTGGTATCTTCTCAGCGCGCCTGGTGCGGTTGTAGCTAGTCATCCAGGCGGTTGATGACCAGGCCAGTGGCCAGCTTGGGGTGGAAGAAGGTTGTTTTGGGGGGCATGCGCTGGCCAGCGTCGGCCACGGCCAGCACCTTCTCGACGGGTACGGGGTTGAGGAGGAAGGCTGCCGAGTAGTGGCCCGCCCGTACCTCCTGGCAGGCTTCGTGGGCGGCTGTCGTTATGGCTACTGTTCCCCCTTCCTCAATAGGCCTGGGGTCTATTCCCAGGATCGTTCCCAGGAGAGCGAACTCAAGCACGGCAACGTCCAGAGTGCGCCACAGGGTGGGGCATTCCGGGCAGAGGCGGGCAACCAGCCCTTGGGGGTCTTCTACGGTTAACAGGAAGAGCCGCTCCCCTGGCCAGCACAGGCCGAAGGCGCTCGTCGACCTGCCACGCTCGGCCACCAGCTCCAGCAGTCCATGTGGCGCGGCCTCGCCGTAGCTCTGCGCTGGTGTTACCTCATCCACTGTCAGGTATTGCCGCAGACGCTCCAAGATGCTTTCGTCAACCTGAGGCAACTGCATCAGGCGATGGATCGGCAGGATCAGCAGCCCTGGGTCCTCGGCGGCGGTGAGGCCCGCGAGGACGAAGTTCTCCGCCTCCTGGCCCGTCCAGGAGGCGGCCGCCGCCCGCCGCTCGGCCCGATAGGTTAGAGCCGTCTCGTAGCGGTGGTGGCCGTCGGCGATGTACAGGCTGGCGGGAGCAAACTGCTGCTCCAGCCATCGCTGCACTCTCTCTTCGCTGAGCGGCCAGAGGGTGTGCCTCTCCCTGGCCTGCTCGGCCACCGCCACGGGGCTTCGACTGCTCACGGCGTCTTGCAAGGCGCTGCTGACAACCCCCTGCGGGTCGCGGTAGAGGGCGAAGACGGGGCTAAGGTTGGCGCGACAGGCCCTTAGAAGGCGGAGGCGATCCTCTTTGGGCTGAGCCAGGGTGTGCTCGTGGGGGCGGATGGTTCCCTTGGCCCACTCCTCTAGCCCCACTCGCGTCAGCAGGGCGCGACGGCGATAGCGCGCCCGGCCGTGCTCGAACTCCTGGTCGTAGACGTAGAATGCCGGCCTCTCGTCCTGCACGAGGACGCCGGAGGCCAACCACTGGGCCAGGGTAGCTGCCGCCCGCGTGTAGCGGTTGTTCTCCTCGCAGTCGTCGTCATGGGCTTCGCCGTACTCCAGGCGCACGATGTTGTAAGGGCTCCTGGCGTAGAGGGCTCGCTGCTCATCGAGGGAGATGGCGTCGAAAGGCGGCGCAATCATGCCGGCCAGGTCACCGACCTGGCCAGCCTCATAGCGAAGGCCACGGAATGGGCGTATCTCTGCCAAGGAGACTCCTAGGTGGATAATAGCCTGATCCCTGGCCCTGCGTAAAGGATCGCCGCCGTTGATCCTGCCAGTCTTCCGCGGCTAGAATGGCCCTGCCTCCGCCCGGGGCGGATCAGCGTACGGCTGATGCGGGCAGGCAGGCGCAAGCAATAAGAAGACACCTCGTTCAGGGGGCCCAGCGTGCACTATAACTGTACCTTCTGCCAAATCGTTTCCCACAAGGGGGAGGTGGAGATCCTTTACGAGGACGATGAGGTGATAGTGTTTCGCAATCGCTTGCCCTGGGTCCCGGTCATGCTGCTGGCCGTGCCCAAGCGCCACGTCACTCAGGAGGACCTGTGGGGGAACATGGGTCGAGTGGGGGAGATCGCCGTGCGCATGGGTCGGGAGCACTGCCCCAATGGCTTCCGCCTGCTCTCTAACTTCGGCATCGACGCCATGCAGACCCAGCAGCACGGCCACGTGCACATCCTGGGGGGTACTTTCCTGGGAGAGTACGCCTAGGGGTCGAGTATACCGATCTCGGCCAGGGCGCTCCTCTGGGCCTCGAACAGGCTGCGGATGCCTGTCTCCGCCAGGTCCAGCAGATCGTTCATCGCCTGGCGACTGAAGGGATGGCTCTCCCCTGTGCCCTGCACCTCCACCAGCTCGCCGTCGGCGGTCATCACCACGTTGAAGTCCACCTCCGCCCGGGCATCCTCATCGTAGCAGAGGTCGAGCACCGGCACGCCGTCCACCAGGCCGGCGCTGGTGGCGGCCACGGGGCAGCGCAGGGGCGTGGAGGCGATGTCACCCCGCTGCACCAGCAGCCCGCAGGCCTGGCGCAGGGCGACGTAGGCGCCGGTGATGGCGGCGGTGCGGGTGCCTCCGTCGGCCTGGATGACGTCGCAGTCGACGGTGAGGGTGCGCTCGCCCAGGAGGTCGAGCCTGGAGACCGCCCGCAGGGAGCGGCCGATGATCCGCTGGACCTCGTGGGTGCGGGCGCCGACGCGGCCGAGGGCGGCCTCGCGGGGGCTGCGGGTCTGGGTGGAGCGAGGGAGCATGCCGTACTCGGCGGTGACCCAGCCCGAGCCGGAGCCGCGCAGGAAGGGCGGCAGCCTGTCCTCGACGCTGACGGCGCAGAGGACGACGGTCTGTCCCAGCTCGATAAGGGCCGAGCCTTCGGCGTGGGCGAGGTAGTTGGGGGTGATGCGCACCTGGCGCATCTGGTCGGGCTGGCGGCCGTCGGGCCGGAGGGCGGTCATGGCGGTATCACCAGGGGAAGTATAACATGGGGTGGAGGCCTATGGGGATGTCAGCCTCAGGACGCAAGGGCCCTTCGACCAACGACAGGGG